>DASQWP010000275.1:0-11484 GCA_035640195.1 Gaiellaceae bacterium
GTCGGCTTCCCGCCCGAGGACATCATCTTCGACCCGAACATCCTCGCCATCGCCACGGGCATGGAGGAGCACGACGACTTCGCCAAGGCTTTCATCGAGGCGATCCCGCGGATCAAGGAGCGCTGCCCGGGCGCGAAGATCTCGGGCGGCGTCTCCAACCTTTCCTTCTCCTTCCGCGGCAACGAGGTCGTCCGCGAGGCGATCCATTCCGCGTTCCTCTACCACGCGATCGCGGCCGGCCTCGACATGGGCATCGTCAACGCCGGCCAGCTGGTCGTCTACGAGGACATCCCGCCGGACCTGCTCGAGCACGTGGAGGACATCGTCTTCAACCGCCGTCCCGACGCGACCGAGCGCATGGTCGCGTTCGCGGAGACGGTGCGGGGCGAGGGCACGAAGCGCGAGCTCGACCTCTCCTGGCGCGAGGCGCCCGTGGAGGAGCGCCTCTCGCACGCGCTCGTCCACGGGATCGTCGACTTCATCGAGGCTGACACGGAGGAGGCGCGGCAGAAGAAGGCGCGTCCGCTCGACGTGATCGAAGGGCCGCTGATGGACGGCATGAAGGTCGTCGGCGACCTCTTCGGCGCCGGCAAGATGTTCCTGCCGCAGGTCGTGAAGAGCGCGCGCGCCATGAAGCGCGCCGTTGCCTACCTCGAGCCGTACATGGAGGAGGAGAAGGCGACCGGCGGCGGCAACGGCCGAGCGCAGGGCAAGGTCGTGCTCGCCACGGTGAAGGGCGACGTCCACGACATCGGCAAGAACATCGTCGGCGTCGTCCTCGGCTGCAACAACTACGAGGTGATCGACCTCGGCGTGATGGTGCCGGCCGACCGGATCCTGGACACGGCCGTCGAGGCCGGCTGCGACGTCGTCGGCCTCTCGGGCCTCATCACGCCCTCGCTCGACGAGATGGTGCACGTCGCCAAGGAGATGGAGCGGAGGGGCATGTCGCTGCCGCTCCTGATCGGCGGCGCCACGACCTCGCGCCAGCACACGGCCGTGAGGATCGCGCCCTCGTACGGGGAGGCCACGGTGCACGTGCTCGACGCCTCCCGGGTCGTGGGCGTCGTCTCCGACCTCCTCGAGCCCGAGCGGCGCGAGCGCCTCGACCGGGAGAACCGGGAGGCGCAGGAGCGGCTGCGCGCGCTCCATGCCGAGAAGGAGCGCAAGCCGCTGCTGCCGCTCTCGAAGGCTCGCGAGCGGCGTGCGGAGATCGCCTTCGACGATCTCCGGGCACCGACGTTCACGGGTACGCGCGTGGTCGAGCCCGAGCTCGGGCTCCTGCGCGGGTACATCGACTGGCAGTTCTTCTTCCACGCGTGGGAGCTCAAGGGCAAGTTCCCCGCGATTCTCGAGAAGCCGGCGGCACGGGAGCTCTTCGAGGACGCCGAGCGCCTGCTCGACGAGATCGTGCGGGACGGGTCGCTCCGCGCGCGAGGCGTCTACGGGTTCTGGCCCGCTTCCGCCGACGGGGACGACGTCGTCGTCGCCGCCGAGGACGGGGACCTCCGCTTCTGCTTCCTGCGCCAGCAGGCCGACCACGGAGATGCGCGGCCGAGCCGCTGCCTGGCGGACTGGGTCGCGCCGGAGGGCGACCACCTCGGCGCCTTCGCGGTCACGGCCGGCGTGGGGGCGGACGAGCTGGCCGAGCGCTTCGCAGCCGAGCACGACGACTATCGGGCCATCATGGTGAAGGCTCTCGCCGACCGGCTCGCGGAGGCGTTCGCGGAGTACCTCCACGAGCGGGCGCGGCGCGAGTGGTACGAGCCGGACGAGCAGCTCTCGAACGAGGAGCTGATCGGGGAACGCTACCGCGGCATCCGCCCGGCCTTCGGCTACCCCGCCTGCCCGGATCACTCGGAGAAGCGCAAGCTCTTCGACCTGCTGGGGGCGCCGGAGCTCGGCATCGAGCTGACGGAGAGCTTCGCCATGCTGCCCGCGGCGAGCGTCGCCGGCATCTACCTGGGCCACCCCGACTCCCGCTACTTCGCAGTCGGCCGGCTCGCGCGCGACCAGGTCGAGGACTACGCGCGGCGCAAGGGAACGGACGTCCGCGAGGTCGAACGCTGGCTCTCGCCCAACCTCGCTTACGAGCCCGCGTAGCCACCGTTGCGCTGTGTCGAGCGGCCACGCGGGGTCTGACCCCGGGCCTGTCTCCTCCCGGCGCGTCCGGACGGGTGGAGCCGCGCGACGCGCCGGAGGGCGGCGGCGCTATCGTCCGCCGCCCGTGGAGCAGAACTACGGCCAGGGCCGGCTCTACAGCCTGGGGGTGGAGGAGGAGTTCCAGATCCTGGGCCGCGAGAGCCACGAGCTCGTCTCCCGCATCGACGAGATCCTGCTCGCCTTCGACGACGACGAGGAGCACGACGGCCGCGTCAAGCCCGAGCTGCTCCAGTCTGTCGTCGAGGTGGCGACCAAGGTGTCCGGCACCGTGGGCGAGGCGCTCGAGGACCTCGCGCGTCTCCGTGCCCGCCTTCGCGACGTCGCCGCAGAGAGCGACTCCCTGATCGCCGCGGCCGGGACGCATCCCTTCTCGCGCTACGAGCATCAGGAGGTCACCGACCGGCCTCGCTACCGGGAGCTGATCGAGGCGATGCGCTGGGTGGCGGAGCGCGAGCTCATCTTCGGCCTCCACGTCCACGTCGGCCTCGACTCGCCCGACAAGGCGATCGGGTGCGCGAACGCGGCGCGCGCCTTCCTCCCCGAGCTGCTCGCCCTCTCGGTCAACTCGCCCTTCTGGCAGGGCCGCCCCACCGGTCTCGCCTCCACGAGGACGAAGGTGTTCGAGGCCTTCCCGCGCTCGGGGCTTCCGCCCGCCTTCTCCTCGTACGAGGAGTTCGAGCTCCTCGTCGACCGCGCGATCAAGACGAACTCGTTCCCGGACTACACCTACATCTGGTGGGACCTGCGGCCCCATCCGCGCCTCGGCACGATCGAGCTTCGGATCTGCGACACGCAGACGCGCATCGATGCCGTCGCCGTGCTCGTCGCCCTCACGCAGAGCCTCGTCGCCACGCTGGCGGAGGAGTGGGAGCGAGGGGGGAAGCCGCCGCTCCAACCCATCACCCTCGTCGCCGAGAACAAGTGGCGCGCCGCTCGGGACGGCCTCCACGCCCATCTCATCGACCTCGAGCACGACACGGAACGGCCGGCGCCCGAAGCACTGCGGGCGCTCGCAGAGCGCTGCGAGCCCGCGGCGAGGAAGCTGGGCTGCGCGGAGGAGCTGCGCGCTCTCGAGGACGTGCTCGGGCGGGGAAGCGGGACCGAGGAGCAGCTGCGGGTCTACGAGGAGACGGAGAGCCTCCTGGCCGTCGCACAATGGCTCACGGAGGAGACCGTGCGCGACCTGTAGCGATACCTGTGACCGGCTCCTTCGCTATCCTCGGCAGGTCGCCTCGCGGCGACTTTTCGCTATGCGAACGACCCTGAAGAAAGGTACACGCGGGGCGACGAACGGCCACGCCGAGCTGGACGGCGGACCTCCCGAGGTGAGCGCCAGCTCGTCCCCGCGGGCCCTCTACCGGATGCCGCGGCGGAACCCGCTCCGCCTGATCGGCAAGGTCTTCCTCTGGCTGGTCGTCGTCGTGCTCGTGGCCGCCGGCGGGCTGGCGGGCGGCGTCGAGCTCTACTTCAACTACACCGTGTCCGAGGTTCGGGCGAGCTCGAGGGAGGTCAAGGAGGCGCAGAAGATCCTGGCCGAGCCGGTCCCGGGCCAGCCTGCCGTGGCGATCGTGATCGGCTACGACAAGCGGTTCGGCCCGGAGAGCGCCATCGGCTCTCGCTCCGACACGGTCATGCTGGTGCGCGCCGATCCGGGGAAGAAGGTTCTGTCGCTTCTCTCCTTCCCCCGCGATCTCATCGTCGACATCCCCGGTTGCCGCGACCACCCGCCCTTCCGCGGGCGCATCAACGAGGCTTACACGTACTGCGGCCCGCGCGGCACCCTCGCCACGGTCAAGGATCTGACCGGCATTCCCGTCAACTACATGATCACGGTCAACTTCCGCGCCTTCACGAGGATCGTCGACAAGCTCGGCGGCGTCTACATGGACGTCGACCAGCGCTACTTCAACGACAACGCCGGCCTCGGCCCCGGCCAGACGTACGACAAGATCAACCTCCAGCCGGGTTACCAGAGGCTCTCGGGGAGGCGGGCCCTCGACTTCGTCCGCTACCGCCACACGGACTCGGACCTCTACCGCGTGGTACGCCAGCAGGAGTTCGTCAAGGCTTTCAAGCAGCAGATCTCGAGCACTTGGACGCTGCTGCAGCTCCCGGGCATCGTGAACGCGATCACGGACAACGTGGAAGTGGCGAAGGGCGGGCGCCAGGAGATCGAGCCGGGCGAGGTGCGCGGCTACGCGAAGCTCCTCTACGAGCTGCCGGCCGGCAACTTCCAGCAGGTGCAGATGGAGGGCCTTACGGGCTACAACGAGCTCGCCGTGCCCGAGGAGGAGCTGCAAACGGCGATCGACCGCTTCATGAGCCCCGACATCGATGCGCCCGAGAAGGCGATCGCGGTCGCCACTGGGTCGAAACCGAAGACTCCGGCCGGGCCGCCGCCCTCCGAGGTCACCGTCGAGGTGCAGAACGGGAACGGCATCGTCGGGGCCGCCGCCGACGCGACCTACCTCCTGGGCCTGCGTGGCTATCAGGCGATCAACGGCTCGAACGCCGACCGTTTCGACTACTTCCGTACGCAGATCCTCTGGAACCCCGACGTGCCGGACGCGCAGATTGCGGCCGAGAAGCTGGGCGACGCCTTCGTCGAGGCCGAGGTGGAGGAGGCGTCCCCCGCGGACGGGTTGACGACCACTCTACGGGTCATCCTCGGGGAGACCTTCACGGGGGAGCTCGGGGCGGCGCCGCGCGACGAGACGCCCGAGAGGGAGCCGCCGGCCGTCGTGGCCGACCCGGACTCGGTGACGCCGCTGCTCGAGCCGCTCCGGCGTCGCGCCGGGTTCCCGCTCCTCGTCCCCACCATGCGCGAGGAGTCGTCGGCGCTCTCCGACGTCGAGGGCGTCCGCCTCTACGACCTCGAGGGCGAGAAGGCGCTTCGCCTCACGTACCGCATGGGCTCGGGCGACTACTGGGGCATCCAGCAGGCGGCCTGGACGGAAGCGCCCGTCCTCGACGGCCCCACTCTGACCCGGACGATCAGGGGGCGCGAGTACAAGCTCTACTTCAGCGGCTCGAAGCTCCACATGGTCGCGTTCGAGGAGAACGACTCCGCGTACTGGGTCGTGAACACGCTCCTCAACCGGATGTCGAACGAGACGATGTTGCGGATCGCCAGGGGCCTGCAACCCTTGTCGAAAGGCTAGTGCCGCCCTAAGGGGGGCAAACTACACTCAGGCCGTGGCGCGAATCGGGATCTTCGGAGCCGGCTACGTCGGGCTGGTCACAGGTGCGTGCTTTGCGGAGCTCGGCCACAGAGTCGTCGTCCGTGACGTCGTACCGGAGCGCATCGAGGCGCTCCGGCGCGGTGAGGTGCCGATCTACGAGCCCGGGCTCGAGGAGCTGCTGGAGCGGAACTCAGAGCGCCTCGACTTCACGCTGGACGTCGGGGAAGCCGTCGCGGGCGCGGACTTCATCTACATCTGCGTCGGCACGCCTCCGACGTACTCGGGCGACGCCGACCTCTCGGCGGTCTGGACGGTCATCGACGAGCTTCAGGAGACGGCCACGGCTCCCAGCGCTGTCGCCGTGATGAAGAGCACCGTGCCGGTCGGAACGGGGGAGAAGGTGCGCGCCGCTCTCGACGCGCGCGGGCTCGAGGACGTGGGTTACGCCTCCAACCCCGAGTTCACGGCCGAGGGGACGGCCGTGCAGGACTTCATGCACCCGGACCGGGTCGTCGTGGGCGCCTTCGACGAGTCGGACGGTGACGCCGTCGCCGCGCTCCACGACGGAATCGACGCGCAGGTCGTGCGCATGGACGTCGCCTCGGCGGAGATGGTCAAGCTCGCCTCCAACGCGTTCCTCATGACGCGGATCAGCTTCATCAACGAGATCGCCAACGTGTGCGAGGCCACAGGCGCGGATGTCGTCAAGGTGGCCGAGGCGGTCGGGCTCGACCGGCGGCTCGGCCCGCATTTCCTGCGCGCCGGGATTGGATACGGCGGTTCCTGTTTTCCGAAGGACTCGCTCGCTCTCAAACAGCTCGCCGCGAACTCCGGCTACCACTTCCAGCTGCTGAACGCTGTCATCGAGGTGAACGAGCTCCAGAAGCGGCGCGTGATCGCCAAGCTGGAGAAGCACCTCGGAAAGCTGCGGGGGAAGCGCGTCGCGCTGCTCGGCCTCGCCTTCAAGCCGCACACGGACGACATGCGCGAGGCGCCGAGCCTCGTGCTCGCCTCGCGGCTCCTGGCCGAAGGCGCGGAGGTGCGCTGCTGGGATCCTGTCGCCGACGCCACGGGTCTCCTCAAGGGCTTCATCCGGTGCGAGACGCCGCTCGAGGCCGCCGACGAGGCGGACGCCGTCGTGATCGTCACCGAGTGGCCCGAGCTTCGCGGCCTCGACCTCGACGAGCTCAGAGCCGGCATGCGCACGCCGATCCTCGTCGACGGTCGCAACTTCCTCGAGCCCGACGCGGTTCGGGCCGCCGGCCTCGTCTACGAGGGAATCGGGAGGGCGGGACAGTCGTCCTTCGCCGCGCTCCCGGAGACGAGCGAGCCTCCGGCGCCCGACCTCACCATCTAGCGGCCCATGGAAGCAATCCTCCTCGCGGGCGGGAAGGGCGAGCGCCTCGGTGATGCCGCGGGTGGGTTGCCGAAGGCACTCGTGCCCGTCGGCGGACGTCCGCTCGCGGCGCACGCGGTGGAGGCGCTCGTGGCCGCAGGCGTCGAGCGCGTGGTCGTCAGCTGCGCCGCCGGGAAGGAGGCGCTCTTCGCCGAGGGCCTACGGGGGCTCGGCCCCGAGATCGTCCCGGTCGGAGAGCCGGAGCCGCTCGGACGCGGAGGCGGCCTTCGCTACGCCGCCCGGGCCCGGCAGGAGGCGGGCGACGTCTTCGCCCTGAACGCGGACGAGCTGCTCGACCTCGACTTCGCCGCCCTGCTCGCCCGCCATCGGGAGACGGGCGCGGCGGGCACGATCACGGTCGTGCCCCTCCGGTCGCCGCTCGGCGTCGTCGACCTGGACGCGGAGGACCTCGTCACGGGCTTTCAGGAGGCGCCCCGGCTCCCGTTCTGGGCGAGCTGCGGCGTGTACGTGCTGGGCGAGGAGGCGCTCGCCCGCCTGCCCGAGCGGGGCGACCACGAGCGGACGACGTTTCCCGAGCTGGCCTCGGAGGGTCGCCTGGGCGCCTTCCGCCACGAGGGCGTGTGGCTGACCGTCAACACGCCCAAGGACCTACGCGCCGCCGAGGAGTACGTCAAATCGAATCCGGGGGGCTTGACTCGTGTCCACTCGCCGCGATAGGACCGCTCAAGTGAGCGAGCTCACGCCCAACCTGCTCGACCTCGATCGCTTTGCCGCGCCGGTCGAGCGGGTGGACAAACCCTGGGGATACGAAATCGTGTTCGCCCTGACGGAGCGCTACTGCGGCAAGGTGCTCTTCATCAAGAAGGGAGAGCAGCTCAGCCTCCAGTTCCACCGGCGCAAGGACGAGGTCATCTACCTGCACGAGGGCCGCATCGAGCTCGAGGTGGGCGAGCCCGGGCGAACCCCCGACGTGGAGGTCGTCGGCCCCGGCCGCGCCTTCCGCTTCAAGCCGGGCACCGTGCACCGCTGGCGGGCGCTCGAGGACACGCTCGTGCTCGAGGTCTCCACGCCGGACCTCGACGACGTCGTGCGCCTGGAAGATCGCTACGGTCGCGCGGACGGCTGAGGCGTCGATAGACTCACGCGCGGCCATGGCCACGACAGCTCCCAGTCACGACGTCAAGGATCTCGGGCTCGCGCCGGGCGGCGTCATCCGCATCCAGTGGGCCGACCGGCAGATGCCGGTTCTCGGCGCGATCCGGGAGCGCCTCGAGCGCGAGCGTCCGCTCGAAGGCTTCCGCATCTCCGCCTGCCTGCACGTGACGACCGAGACGGCGAACCTCGCGCGCACCCTCCAGGCCGGGGGGGCCGACGTCGTCCTTTGCGCCTCGAACCCGCTCTCCACCCAGGACGACGTCGCGGCCGCCCTCGTCGAGGAGTACGGCATCTCGGTGTTCGCCATCCGTGGCGAGGACAACGGCACCTATTACTCCCACATCGAGGCCGCCGTCGACCACCATCCTCACCTCACGATGGACGACGGTGCCGACGTGATCGGCCAC
Source organism: Gaiellaceae bacterium (assembly GCA_035640195.1). GTDB lineage: Bacteria > Actinomycetota > Thermoleophilia > Gaiellales > Gaiellaceae > DASQWP01. The sequence goes on from DASQWP010000275.1 coordinate 8,265, forward strand.
CTCCACTCGAAGCGGCGCGACCAGCTCGGCGACATCGTCGGCGGCACCGAGGAGACGACCACGGGGGTCATCCGCCTCAAGGCCCTCGAGGCGCAGGGCGATCTCGCCTTCCCGATCGTGGCCGTGAACGAGGCGAAGACGAAGCACCTCTTCGACAACCGCTACGGCACCGGCCAGTCCACCATCGACGGAATCGTCCGCGCGACCAACGTCCTCCTGGCCGGCCGCCGCTTCGTGGTCGCCGGCTACGGCTGGTGCGGCCGCGGCATCGCCATGCGCGCCAAGGGGATGGGCGCCCACGTGATCGTCACCGAGGTCGATGCCATGCGAGCGCTCGAGGCCGCAATGGACGGCTACGAGGTGATGCCCATGGCGCGCGCAGCGGAGGTGGGCGACATCTTCGTCACGGTCACCGGCGACAAGTCCGTCATCACGCGCGCGGACCTCGAGCGCATGAAGGACGGCGCCATCCTCGCCAACTCCGGCCACTTCAACGTGGAGATCGAGATCCCGGCTCTGCGCGACCTGGCCGACTCCACGCGCGTGGCGCGGGAGAACGTCGAGGAGTTCGCCCTCGCGGACGGCCGCCGTCTCTACCTCGTGGGCGAGGGCCGGCTCGTCAACCTCGCCGCCGCGGAGGGCCATCCAGCCTCAGTGATGGACATGAGCTTCGCCAACCAGGCGCTCTCGGCCGAGTACGTCGTCGCCAACGCGGACGAGCTCGAGCCACGGGTCTACGGGGTACCCGAGGAGATCGACCGCGAGATCGCGCGCCTCAAGCTCGAGAGCATGGGGATCGAGATCGACACGCTCACCGAGGAGCAGGCTCGCTATCTCGCCTCGTGGGACGAGGGAACTTAGCCCCCGGAAAATGCTGACGCATGTCCCGGGGAGAGGCGAGCTCCAACCGGAAGAGATTCTTCGCCTCGAGGCGGATCGCGTCGTCGTGCTCGACCAGCGAAGGCTGCCTGACGAAGAGGTGGAGCTCGAGTGCCGCTCGGCCGCCGAGGTGGCCGAGGCGATTCGCACCCTGGCGGTTCGCGGCGCGCCGGCGATCGGCATCGCGGCGGCATACGGCTACGCGCTCGCGGGCGCGCTGGGCGAAGACCTCGACGAGGCGGCGGCCGCGCTCCTCGCCTCGCGCCCGACGGCGGTCAACCTTCCCTGGGCGATCCGCGAGATGCGGGAGGCCGGCGGCGACCTCGCGGCCCGGGCGCGGGCGCTCCACCGGGACGAGGTCGAGCGCTGCCGGCGGATGGCCGAGCACGCGGCCGAGCTCCTCACGCCGGGCACGCGCGCGCTCACCCACTGCAACACGGGCGGGCTCGCCACCGGAGGGATCGGCACCGCGCTGGGCGCTCTCCGCGCCGCCTGGTCCCAGGGGCTCCTCGAGCACGTGCTCGTCGACGAGACCCGTCCGCTTCTCCAGGGAAGCCGCCTGACGGCGTGGGAGCTCGAGCGCGCCGGCATTCCCCACACCGTCATCGCCGACTCGGCCGCGGGGGCGATGATGGCCCGAAGCGAGGTGAGCGCCGTCCTCACCGGGGCTGACCGCATCGCCGCCAACGGCGACACCGCGAACAAGATCGGCACCTACGCGCTCGCCGTGCTGGCTGCGCACCATGACATCCCCTTCTACGTGGTCGCGCCCAGCTCGACGGTCGACCTCGCGACTCCGACGGGCGCAGGGATCCCGATCGAGGAGCGCGAGGCCTCCGAGCTGACCGGGCGCTTCCCCGCGCGAAACCCGGCCTTCGACGTGACGCCGGGCGTGCTCGTGACGGCGATCGTCACCGAGCAGGGGGCCCACCGGCCGCCGTACGCCGACTCGCTCGCGCTTCTGGATGCCGCGGAGGTGCGCCTGTGAAGGCCATGGTGATGGCGGCGGGCCTGGGGACGCGACTGCGGCCGCTGACCGACGTCCTGCCGAAGCCGATGATGCCCGTGGCCAATCGGCCGGTCCTCCATCACCTGCTCAACCTCCTGCACCGGCATGACGTGCGCGAGGTCGGCATCAACCTGCACGCCTTCCCGGACATGATTCGGAGCTACTTCGGAGACGGGTCGGCGCTCGACATGTCGATCCTCTGGTCGCACGAGCCCGACCTCCTCGGCACGGCCGGAGGGACGAAGAAGCTCCAGGACTACTGGGGGGACGAGACGATCCTCATCACCTCGGGCGACGGCCTGCACGACGTCGACCTGACCGCGCTCCTCGGCCACCACCAGCGCACCGGCGCGCTCGCCACGCTGACGGTGAAGCCGGTGCAGGACCCCTCCGCCTACGGCGTCGTCATCCTCGACCGGGACACACGCGTTCGGGGCTTCCAGGAGAAGCCGCGGCGGGAGGAGGCGCGGAGCGACCTCGCCAACTGCGGCATCTACGTGATCGAGCCCGAGCTCCTGGAGCGCGTACCGGACGAGGGGTTCTACGACTTCGGCGAGAACGTCTGGCCGATGCTCGTGGCCGCAGGGGAGGAGGTCTACGCCTACACGACGATGGCGTACTGGAACGACGTCGGCGACCTCGACGAGCTCCGGAACACGATCCTGGACGCCGTCCTCGGGCACGTGCGCGTCGACATCCCGGGCGAGGAGATCGCTCCGGGCGTCTGGGCGGAGGACGGTTGTCACATCGACGCGACCGCGACGATCGACGGCCCGGTCGTACTCGGCCCGAACGTGACGGTGGCGGCGGGCGCGCAGGTCCGCGGACCGGCCGCGATCGGAGCCGACTGCCACGTCGGGAAAGAGGCGGCGATCAGGCGCGCAGCGCTCCTCCCCGGCAGCGTCGTGCCCGACGAGGGCCTCGCGATCGCCGGCATCTTCGGGGACGCGTCCAAGCTCGGGGAGAGCGTCCTCCGCTACCCTGCAGCGCGCGACTGAGCCCGGCTCGCCGCTTGCTGGGCGGCGGAAACGTGACTAGGGTGCCGCATCTGGGCACGAGGGGGATCGGGGGAGCCCGGCGCGCGTCGTCACGACCGGCGACCCTTCTCGACGGCTCCGGCCCGCAGGTGCGAGGCGCTGCTCTCGGGAACGCCACGACGGAGCGGGTCCGTCCGGCGTGGGCGGCTAACTGCAACTTCCCGCTTACGAACACGGGCGCGGCCGCGCCGCCGGCCGGGGAGCACCCCGAGGACGTGAGCGCCTACGTGGACTCGGACGTCTACCGCGCGTCGGCCTCTCTCTCGGGAGCGGGCTGGAGCGCGCAGGTCTTCAA
>DASQWP010000276.1:0-2402 GCA_035640195.1 Gaiellaceae bacterium
GCCCGGCGTCCGATTACCACGGACATTAAGGACAAAGCCCACGCCCGCAGCGCGTGCCGCGGGCGTGAGCCGTCATCCCCCGAGATCGGTCAGACCGGCGTGCGGGAGTCGTCGCGCACGCTGGGCGCCGTCTCGAGGCCCTGGAGCGGATCCTCTCCGGTGATCTTCCGGTAGGCGGCGGGGATCTGCCGCCTACGGCTCACCCGCAGCTTCACTCGAAGTACGTCCGAGTGGGCCTTTGCCGTGCGAGGTGAGACGCCGAGGCGCTCAGCGATCTCCAGGTTGGAGCAACCGGCCGCAATCAGTCGCACAACCTGTCGCTGCCGCTCCGTGAACTTGATATCGCCGCCGACGCTGAGCATGCCGGCGATGTTGGCATGCCTTGGCGGTCGCGGCTATTGGCCACCCGACCGATTCCACCGATTACACCCTTCGGTTTACGAAGGTCGCCTGATGGCCGCGCAGGTTGACCGTTCGCGTGTCGTCCCCACCCAGAGCTCCCAGCCGTAGGAGGAGCTCGAGCTCGTCCCGCAAGTGCGTGCGCATCATCTCGGGCCCGTCCGTGGCGATCGTGAACGCCACCTCGCGATCGACGAAAGTGCGTAGCGTGTCCCGCAGGGCCTCCTCGCCCGCGAGAGCGCCGGTCAATAAGTTCGACGTGGGGCAGATCTCGAGGACGGTGCCCGCCTCGCGGAGGAGCCGCATCGTCTCCTCGTCCTGGGCGGCCAGGATCCCGTGTCCGATGCGCTCCGGGCGCAGCGACTCCACGACCTCGCCGATCTCCTCGATCCCCTGCTGCCCGCCCTCTTCGCCGACGTGGATGGTGACGCCGAGGCCCGCCTCCCGCGCCGTCTCGACGAGCGGCGCCAGCTCCCGGTAGGGATAGCGCCCGCCGTCCGGGCGCGGGCCGGCGATATCGACCCCGACGATGCCCCGCCTCGCGTAGCGGATCGCCTTCTCGACGATCACCTCGTTCTGCTCGCGCGTGAAGGTGCGGTCCATCATCAGGATCAGCCCGGCGCGCACCTTCGGGTACTCGAGCCGCGCCAGGTCGAGCCCGCGCGTCGCCGCCATGATGATGTGGTCGAGGTCGCGCTCGCCGCCGCGGTTCCGCTTCATCGGGTTGAAGCGAAGCTCGAGCGTGGTGATGTTCTGGGTGCGGTAGGCGCCGCCGATGGCGCCGTGCACGGAGCGCTCGACCGCGAGGGGGCTCGACTGGATCAGCTCCGTCCACCGGTAGATCCCGTCCAGCTCAGGGAGGCCGTCGACGCCCCGGGGGTCGATGGTGACGAGCTCGACGAAGTCCCAGTAATCCTTGACGGGGAGGGCGATGCCCTGCTCGTGGGCGAGCGTCCACATGACCGCCGGGTCGACCGAGCCGCCCAGGTGTGTGTGGAGCTCCGCGAGGCCCTCGCGCGCGATTTCCTCAACGACGGCCGCGGCCTCGCTCACAGGGCGAGTCTAGAGGGAGCCCGCGCGCCGCCTGCGGGCTTCCCTTGCCCAGTTTGCGCCCGTCCGTGAGGGGTAGGCGTCGCGGAGCGGAAGTGAAGGGGGTGACCAAGTGGCCACTGCAACGAGGGACAAGACCAGGGACGAGCTTTACAGAGAGGCCAAGAGGCTCAACATCAAGGGCCGTTCGAAGATGACGAAGGGCCTTCTCAGGGCTGCCATCAGCCGCCGCAAGGCGACGTAGGCAGCGGTTTTCGAAGAGCGGGCCCGCACAGGGCCCGCTCTTTTCATTGCGCGTTTGTCAGCGACTCGAGAGCCGGCGAAGGAGCGTGCCGTCGGCGAGTCGCCCCGGAATGGTCGCCAGCCGCTCCACCGGCTCGGCGCTGAAGACGAAGCGAACGTGGCGCTCGGCGACCGGGCCGCCCCAGCCGACCATCGCCGTCGCCGCGATCGAGGACTCCTGGAGCAGGAGCCGCGAGGCCTCGGGCGCCTCGAGGCCGAGCTCGGCGACGTCGAGGAGGAGGGACCAGCCGCCGCCCGGTCGGACGAAGGGCCAGTCGAGGAGCGGAGCGAGCAGCGTGTCCCGGCGGCGCTCGAGCTCGGCCACGCACTCGCCCACGTGTCCCTGGTCGCCGCGCAGCACCGCCGTCCCGGCCGCGCGGGCGAGGCCGACCGGCGTCGTCGTGTTGTAGACGTGCGTCCAGCCCACGTCCGAGACCGTCTCGGCGGGGCCGGCGACCCAGCCGACGCGCCAGCCGATCATCCTGTGCTCCTTCGAGAGCGAGCCGACGACGACCGTGCGCTCGGCCATCCCCTCGAAGCGGAGCGGGTGCAGGAGCGGGCGCCCGTCGAAGAGGAGCCGCTCCATCGCGGCGTCGTAGATCAGGAAGAGGTCGCGCTCGCGGACGAGGTCACACACGAGCCGCCAGTCCTCCTCGTCGAAGGTTCCGCCC
>DASQWP010000277.1:0-6578 GCA_035640195.1 Gaiellaceae bacterium
CCGAGCGAGGCGCCCCTCGCGGCCTCCGCGCGCGCGCGCGGCCTGACCGTCTGGAGCGAGGTCGAACTCGGCTCGCGCCTCCTTCCGAACCCGATCGTCGGCGTCACTGGCACGAACGGGAAGACAACGACGAGCGAGCTCCTCGGCGCCGTCTTCCGGGCCGCAGGCCGCCCCGTCGCCGTGGCGGGCAACGTAGGCCGCCCGCTCACGGCGCTCGACGGCGTCCTCCTCGAGGAGGCCTGGATCGTCTGTGAGCTCTCGAGCTTCCAGCTCGAGGACGTCGAGACCTTCCGCCCGCGCGTCGGCGTCCTCCTCAACGTCACGCCCGACCACCTCGACCGCCACCCGTCCTTCGACGCCTACCGGGCCGCCAAGCTCCGCATCTTCGAGAACCAACGCGAGGACGATGTCGCCGTCGTCCCTCGCGGCTTCGAGGAGATCGCCGGGTCTGCGCGCCGGGTGGAGTTCGCCGCCGGCGACGCGCTGCCCGCGGAGCCGCGCATCCCGGGCGAGCACAACCGCGAGAACGCCGCCGCCGCGACGGCGGCCGCACGGGCGGCGGGCATCCCGGACGCCGCCATCGCCGAGGCGCTTGCCACGTTCGCGGGTGTGCCGCACAGGCTCGAGCTCGTTCGCGAGGTCGAGGGCGTCCGCTTCGTCAACGACTCGAAGGCGACCAACCCGGAGGCGGCCGAGCGCGCGCTCTCTGCCTACCCGCCCGGCCTGCGCCTCATCCTGGGCGGAAGCCTGAAGGGCACCTCCTATCGGCGGCTCGCGCGCGCGGCCAGCGAGAGGAGCGTGGCCTGCGCGTATCTCATCGGTGAGGCCGCCGACGAGATCGCCGAGGCGCTGGTCGCCGAAGGTGTCCGCTTCCGCCACGCCGGCGACCTGGCCGCCGCCGTCCGCCAGGCCTCCTCCGACGCAGAGCCGGGCGACGTGGTCCTGCTCTCGCCCGCCTGCGCGAGCTACGACCAGTTCGAGAACTTCGAGGAGCGCGGCGCCCGCTTCCGCGAGCTCGTGGACGCGTTATGAGTCGCGATCGGCGCGGTCACGTCGAGTATCACCTGCTCGTGCTGGTGACGCTCGGGCTCGTCGCGTTCGGCCTGGTGATGGTGTACAGCGCGAGCTCGGCGCGAGCAGCCCTCGCCGCAGACGACCCTGCGCACTACCTCAAGCGGCAGGCGCTCTACGGCCTCGTCGGCGTGGCCGGGCTCGCCTTCTTCTCCCGCTTCGACTTCCGCCGTCTGCGCTACTTCGTCGGCCCGCTCCTCACCGTCAGCTTCGTGCTGCTCCTGGCCGTCCTCGTCCTCGGCGAGCCCGTGAACGGGGCGCGCCGCTGGCTCTCCTTCGGCCCGGCCACGCTCCAGCCCTCCGAGGTCGCGAAGCTCGCGCTCGCCCTCTGGGTGGCGGCCTATCTCGCGCGGCGGCCGGCGCCCCAGTCGCTCGGCGAGCTCGCCCGACCCGTGGGCCTCGTCGTCGGGCTCGCGTGCGGCCTCGTCCTCGTCGAGCCGGACCTCGGCACCGCCATAGCCATAGCCATCATGGTGGCGGCAGTGCTGGTGGTGGCGGGAACCCGCATCACCGTGCTCCTCGGCGCGGCCGCCCTCGGCGCGGTCGTGGTGCTCGCCGCCATCTGGCTCGAGCCCTACCGGCGTGAGCGCATCCTCTCCTTCCTCGACCCGTGGCAGGACCCCGAGAACGGCGGCTTCCAGGCGGTGCAGGCCATGATCGCCCTCGGCTCCGGGGGCTTCTTCGGCGTCGGCCTGGGCGAGAGCGTCCAGAAGGTCTACTACCTGCCGGAGGCGTCCACGGACATGATCTTCGCCATCGTCGGCGAGGAGCTCGGGCTGCTGGGAGCCTTCGGCGTCGTCGCCGCGTACGCGGTCTTTGGGTACGCGGGCTTCAACGTCGCCCTCCGCTGCCGCGATCCCTTCGGCAAGCTCCTCGCTGCAGGGCTCACCGCCCTCGTTTGCGGGCAGGCGGCGGTGAACGTGAGCGCCGTGCTCGGCCTCGCTCCGCTCACCGGGATCCCGCTTCCGTTCGTGTCCTACGGCGGCTCCAGCCTCGTCGTCGGCCTCGCGTCCGTCGGGATCCTCCTTAACATCGCGGTCAACCATGCCGCCGACTCCCGAGCAGAGATGCCTGATCGCCGCAGGCGGGACGGCCGGGCACGTCCTTCCCGCGCTCGCCGTCGCGGAGGCCCTGCGCGCCCGCGACGCGTCCGTCACGCTCGCCGGGCGTCCTGACTCCGTCGAGGAGCGCCTCGCGGCAGATGCGGGCCTCGAGTTCGACGCGTTCCGCATCCAGGGCTTCCCGCGCGAGGCGAGCGTCCGGCTCTTGCGGGCGCTCGGACGTGCGGCCGCCGCGCCCGCGGAGTGCCTCCGGATACTTCGCCGTCGTCGACCCGACGTCGTCCTCGGCGCGGGCGGCTACGTCGCAGGGCCGATGGTCTTCGCCGCCGGAATCCTGCGGATACCGGCGGCGCTCACGGAGGCGGACGCCCACCTCGGGCTCGCGAACAGGCTCGCGGCGCCGTTCGCGCAGCGGGTCTTTCTCGCCTTTCCGGTCGACGGCGTGAACGGCGACAAGTATCGCGTCGTCGGGCGCCCGATTCCCCGCCGTTCCCAGCCGGTCGATCCCGACGAGGCGCGCGCACGCTTCGGCCTTCCCGCACGGGGCGACGTCGTCCTCGTCTTCGGCGGCAGCCAGGGCTCGCGCCGGCTGAACGAGGCCGCGCTCGAGGCTTTCGCGGCCGACGGGCCCGCCGTCCTCCACCTGGCGGGAGAGCGCGACTTTGCCGAGCTGGCAGGGCGAGCCGGCCGCGCGGAGTACGTGCTCTTGCCCTTCACGGACGACTTCGGCGCCGCGCTCTCGGCGGCGGATCTCGTTGTCGCTCGCGCCGGCGGGTCCGCCTGGGAGATCGCCGCGGGCGGGAAGCCCGCCTTGCTCGTTCCCTATCCGTACGCGACCGCCGACCACCAGGCGAAGAACGCCCGCTACTTCGAGGCGGGGGGCGGCGCAGTCGTCGTCCCCGAGCCCGAGCTCGACTTGCGCCGCCAGGTGGAGGAGCTCTTCGCCGATCCGGCCGGGCTCGAGCGCATGGGCGCGGCCATGCGTAGGCTCGCCCGCCCTGACGCCGCGGACGTGGTGGCCGAGGAGCTGATGCGGCTTGCAGCCGCTTGAGGGACGCTGCGTCTGGTTTGCCGGGATCGGCGGAGCCGGCCTCTCCGCCTACGCGATCGTGGCGAAGGCGTGGGGCGCCGACGTGGCCGGCTGGGACCGGTCGGAGACGCCCTACCTGGTGCACGTCCGCGCCGCGGGCATCCCGGTCGAGGTCGCGCCCGACCCCGTGGCCGCGCCGTCCGGCTGGGAGACAGTCGTCTCGACGGCCTTCGCCGGCCGCGTCGCCGGCCGGAGCCGGGCCGAGTTCCTGCGCGAGCTCGTCGCTCTGCGCCGGTCGATCGTCGTCGCCGGCGCCCACGGAAAGACGACCACGGCCGGCATGATCGCGTTCGTGCTCGACCGGCTCGGCCGCGACCCGTCGTTTCTGATCGGCGGGGAGGTGCCGCAGCTCGGCGGGAACGCGCGCGCAGGCGAGGGCTGGCTCGTGGTCGAGGGCGACGAGTCCGACGGCACGGTCTTCGGCCTGCCTGCGACTGTCGCAGTCGTCACGAACGTCGATCTCGATCACCACACGACGTTCGCCTCGGCCGCTGAGCTTGAACGGCTCTTCGAGAGCTGGACCGCCGACATCCCGCAGGTCGTCTGGGGAGGGGACCTTCCCCCGCTCGACCTCGAGCTGGCCGTTCCGGGGGAGCACAACCGCCGGAACGCCGCCTGTGCCGTCGCGGCGCTCGAGCTCGCGGGCGTCGAACGAGAGGAGGCCATCGCCGTCCTGCCCGAGTTCCACGGTACTGGACGCAGGCTCGAATCCCGCGGCGAGGCCGGCGGCGTCCGGCTGCTGGACGACTACGGCCATCATCCGGCCGAAGTGGCGGCCACGCTCGCCGCGGCGCGCGGGCTCGCCGGCGACGGCCGCCTCCTCGTCCTCTTCCAGCCCCATCTGTACTCCCGCACCCTTCATCTGGCCCACGAGCTCGCCGCCGCGCTCACGGCCGCCGACGCGGCCTGCGTCACCGAGATCTACCCCGCGCGCGAGGAGCCGCTTGACCGGGTGAGCGGCAAGCTCGTGGTCGACCGGCTCACGGAGGCACGCCCCGGCATGCCGGTGGGCTGGGCGCCGTCGGTCGAGGGGGCGGCGGCGCTCGTCGCAGCCTGGGCGCGGCCGGGTGACATTCTCCTCACCATCGGAGCGGGCGACGTCGATCGCGCCGTGCCGCTCGTCCTCGAGCGGCTGGGGTCGTGATGCGCGAGAACCATCCCATCGCCAAGCTGACGACGCTCGGCACCGGCGGTCCGGCGCGCTGGTTCGCGCAGCCGGAGACCGTGGAGGAGCTCGTGGAGCTGCTCGGCTGGGCCGAGGAGCGGGACGTGCCGGTCGCTCCCGTCGGCCTCGGCTCCAACCTGCTGGCTGCGGACGAGGGGTTCCCGGGTCTGGTGCTCAAGCTCGCCGGAGTGCTGGCGATCGCCAAGGCGGGGGACGGGAAGATGGTGGCCGGCGGGGGCACGCCGCTCGCGGTCTGCCTCCACCGTGCCCGCGCCGCGGAGCTGGGCGGGCTCGAGTTCACCTGCGCCATCCCGGGCACTGTCGGGGGAGCCGTGTGGATGAACGCCGGGGCGTACGGCGGGGACGTCTCGGGAGTCCTGCGCCGGGCCCTCCTCGCAGACTCCCGCGGCACGCGCTGGCAGACACCGGAGGAGCTCGGCCTCGAGTACCGTCGCTCGGCGCTCCGACCTGGCCAGATCGTCGCCGGTGCCGAGTTCGACCTCGTCAAGCGGCCCTTCGAGGAGATCAAGCAGACGGTGGCCGAGATGCAGGCTCGGCGCAAGGAGGCCCAGCCGACGAACAAGCGCACGTTCGGCAGCGTGTTCAAGAACCCCGAGCACGAGCTCACGGCCGGCCGGCTGCTCGAGGCGTGCGGGCTCCGCGGCCATCGCATCGGAGGAGCCCAGATCTCGCCCAAGCACGCGAACTTCATCGAGAACGCGGACGGGGCGCGTTCGGCCGACGCGGTCGCCCTCATCGCCGAGGCCCGCCGGCGGGCGCTCGAGCGCTTCGGCGTGCGCCTCGAGCCGGAGGTGCAGCTCCTCGGTCCGATCGAGATCCCTGCGCTCGCGGAGTAGGACCGGCCGGCCCGGCGGCGAAAGGGCTTCCAATGGCCAGACGGCCCCTGCTTGCGCTCGTCTCGGCGCAGGCCCTTCGGCCTGCGCTCCGGCCTCCGTCCGCACGCGCGCTCGTCGCCGTCGCGGCAGCCGCCGGCGTCCTCGGACTCCTGTATCTCGTCGCGCGCGAGACGCCCCTCTTCGCGCTCCGCACCGTCGAGGTCACGGGCGCTCCGCCTGCCGTGCGGGACGCGGTCCGGAAGGCGACCTCCGCCTGGGAGGGGGAGAGCCTCGTCGCGCTCGACGGAGACGAGCTGCGACGGCGCCTCGAGGCGCTTCCGACCGTGCGCTCGATTCGATACGACCGTGCCTTTCCGAACACCCTGGAGCTCGCGGTCGTGCCCGAGCGACCGGCGGCCGTCGTCCGCCGGGACCGAGAGGCCTGGCTCGTCTCCGAGCGAGGGCGCATCATCGGACCTCTCGACCCGCGACGGAGCAAGGGCCTTCCGCGCATCCGGGTGGCGGGAGGTGACCTGCGGGCGGGGGCGTTCCTGACCGACGAGCGCGCGCGCCTCGCCGTGACGGCGGCGACGCATCTCCCCAGGCGCTTTCCGGTGCGGGTGCGCACCATTCGCGCGCGCGACGAGGGCGTGACGCTGATCCTCGGTACTGGAACCGAGGTTCGTCTGGGGCGCCCGGACGACCTGCCGCTCAAGATGGCCGTCGCCGCCCGCGTGCTCCGCTCCATGCCGGACGGCGAGCCACTCGCGCTCGCGTATCTCGACGTCACCGTTCCCGAGCGGCCGGTCGCCGCCAACCCTAAACTCTAAGGTAGAGAGTTAGAGTTTGTTCGCCAACTTCCCTGCAAATGGGGATTTGACAATGTGGAGAGGGAGACGTACGCTCAGGCGCACGCTCAAGCTGAGCTTCAGCCAAGCGCGGAGGGAGAGGAAGCCGTCGTGAGAGAACAATCCGGCAACTACCTGGCCGTCATCAAGGTCGTCGGGGTGGGCGGCGGCGGCTCCAACGCCGTCAACCGCATGGTGGAAGCGGGCCTCAAGGGCTGCGAGTTCGTGGCCGTGAATACGGACGCGCAGGCTCTGCTCATGGTCGAGGCGGATCAGAAGATCCACGTTGGCGCGGCGGCCACGCGCGGGCTGGGCGCGGGCGCGAATCCCGAGAAGGGCTTCGAGGCCGCCATGGAGAGTCGCGACGAGCTCAAGGACTCTCTCAAAGGCGCGGACATGGTCTTCGTGACCGCCGGCGAGGGCGGGGGCACAGGCACCGGCGCGGCGCCCGTGATCGCCGAGATCGCACAGGAGCTCCGGGCTCTCACGGTGGGCGTGGTCACGCGT
>DASQWP010000278.1:0-6545 GCA_035640195.1 Gaiellaceae bacterium
GAGGAGCAGGAAAGCGGCCGCCTTCAGGTTGCCGTAGCCCCGGGCGAAGAGCCCCTGGACGTCGTGAAGGTCGAGGGGCGACGCGGACGTCACAGCGACTACACCCACGTGCGCTCGTCCTCGCTGCTCAGGTCGCCGTAGAGGCCTGCGCGGTTCTTCTCGTTTTGCGCGATGTTGAGCGCCGTCAGCCGCCCGTAGGCCGAGTACCACACCCTGGTCGGGACCTGGTGGAGGCGCAGGTAGTCCTTGAAGGCGAGCTCGTCTTTCGCGCCGCCGTGGACGAGCCAGCGCGTCTTCGGATATCCGACCCCGTTGCTGAACACCAGGTTGAGGCCCCACGCCACCTTGTCGATGAAGTCGTCCATGTAGCTCTCGAGGCTGCCGTCGTAGTTGCTCGCGAAGAACATCCGACGCTTGTCGTCGAGGAAGACCCACCGTGCGAAGTGGATCGTCTTCACACCGGAGAGGTTGCCCCTGTTGAAGACGTGCCGCGTCACGTGGTTGAGCAGGAAGAGGATGATGGTCAGCGTGAGGCGGCGGAACCGCCCCGGCTTCACGTGGCCCAGCGCGGTGAATGGGTTCTGGACGAGGTGGTCCTCGAGCGCGGCGAGCTCCTGCACGAGCTCCTCGCCCGGCTTGACGTGGGGCGCCTCGTCCCGGCGCTCGTGGCGGCGGAGGAGGAGCGCGTAGATCGGCGCGCCGAGGAGGGCCAGCGGCAGGAGTGGAAGAAGCACGAGCGGAAGCGCGACCGCATGCGCCAGCTCGCGGATGCGCGCGAGGAGCCCCGGGCCCTCCGCGGGCTCGCGCGCCCACTCCAGCCCGGGCTCTCGCTCCACGAGCTCCCGCACCGATCGGCGCACCTGGGGCGCATCGTCTCCCGCCGGGTCGTAGTCGCCCCGGTCGAGGAAGTCGCCGATCGCGTCGCGAAGCTCGGCCTCCCGGCGGATCTGCTCCGCCGTGCGCCCTCTCGTGTTGACGTAGGCCGCCGCCTCCTTCACGACGTGGCTCCTCAGGTAGCTGAGGCGGTCGTCCCGGGTCGGCTCGCCGGCGGGATACCCGTCGCAGTGCCCGAAGACGCGGTCGATGCCGCCCCCTGCGGAGTCGACGAGCTCGGCGAGGTGGGCATCCGCGGGCACGTCGAGGTCGCTGAGCAGGATGAGGCTCGCCGGCAAGGGCGCTCCGGAGTGATCCCGGTCTTCGTCGACGAGGATCAGGCGGGCGAAATGGACGCCCGTGAGCGCGTCGAAGTCGATGACCGAGCCGTTCGCGACGCCGCGGCCCATGGTCGTGAGCAGGTGCTTCAGGTCGTCCACCGCGCCCGCGCGCACGGGCGCGACGACCGTCAGCGCGACCTGGTACGGCATCGTCGGCGGCGCCGGCGGGCGATCACTCGTCGAACTTGAGCGCGAAGTGGAGGATCTTCACGCGCTCCCAGAAGACGAGCCCGAGGTAGAGCCGGGGCGCCACCTCTCGGATCTCGTCGCGGATCCACTGGGCGACCAGGGACGTCTTCGAGTAGTCGAGGATGATCGCTTCCTTCCCGTCGAGCCAGCTCTCGTCCTTGTAGACCTTCGCCCGGACCGCCTTGAAGCCGAACGGCCCGATCTCGTTGCGCAGCTCTCCCTTCTCGCGGTCGAACACCTTGCCCTTCCACGCGACGAAGTGGAGGAGCTTGGCCGCCGGGTCGGAGAGGTTCGTGCCCGGTGCGACGAGCACCGTGCCGTCCGCCTCGCCCTCCGGTATCTCACCAGGGGGGCTGCGGCGGAAGAGCTCCTCGAGCTCGTCCTCCGGCATGTCGAGGAGGTCCGGGACGTCAGGCGGCATTGCGCACCCGTCTGGCTGAGCGGGCCGGCCCAACGTACCACGGTGCCGCTCGGAGTAGCAACACGGCGTCCTTTTAGGGCGTGACGGTCCGCTCGGCCTGAGCGACCACGCGGGGAAGCCAGCTCTGCACGGCCTCAGCCACCGCCTGGAGGTCGGTCCTCAAGCTGTGGTCGCCCGGCACCTGCGCCACCGTGCGTAGCCCTGTGGCGGGCGGAATCCCGAACGGGTCTCGCGCACCTTGGACGACCAGCACGGGCACCGTCACCTCGTCGAGCTCGGGCAGGCGGCTGGGCGCCGCGGCGCCCGTCGACCGGCGCGGGGGCTGCAGCGGGAACGCGAGGCAGAGCACTCCGACGGCGCCGGTGGCCGCTGTGGTGCGGCAGGCCACCCGCGCGCCGAGGGACCGACCTCCGACCACGAGCGGCATACCCTCCAGCTCCCCGGCGCGCAGGTACGCGATCACCGACGTCCAGGCGGCGTCGAGCTGCCGCGCCGGGGCGGGAGAGCGTCGCCCGGCGACGCGGTAGGGCTGCTCGACGAGGGCCACGCTGACGCCCTCCGAGAGCGCGACCTCCGTCGCCGCCGCCAGGTCTCCCGACGTCACCCCTCCGGCGGCTCCATGACCGAGCACGAGCGCGGCCCTCGGCTCGGAGGGGAAACGAAGGTGTGCGTTCGCCGTGCCGTGCGGGGTTTCCACTTCGAGCACCCTCACGCCGGAATGTTCGCAGCCGCCGATGAGTTTTGAGTCCTCGGCCGGTCTCCAGTGGCTACACACAGCGAAAGGGAGACGCAGTGGCGCACACGGAGGGGCTTGAGCTGCAGACAGGGAAGACGTGGGAACGACGATGAGCGTCGAGGGCCGCACGCGCTGGCTCGCGCTGCTCGTCCTTTGCCTGGGCGACGTGATGATCGTCCTCGACGGGACGATCGTGAACGTCGCGCTGCCGTCGATCAGGGAGGATCTCGGCTTCTCCGAGACCTCGCTCGCCTGGGTCGTGAACGCCTACCTGCTCACCTTCGGCGGGTTCCTCCTGCTCGGCGGCCGGCTGGGCGACCTCTTCGGCCAGCGGCGGCTGTTCCTCGCCGGCATCACGCTCTTCACTCTGGCGTCTCTCGGCTGCGGCCTCGCAACCTCGCAGGAGCTTCTGGTCGGCGCGCGCGCGGTGCAAGGACTGGGCGGCGCGCTGGTCTCGGCGGTCGCCCTCTCGCTGATCATGACGCTCTTCACCGAGCCGGCCGAGCGCGCGAAGGCGATGGGCATCTTCGGCTTCGTCCTCTCGGGCGGCGGCACCGCCGGCGTGCTGCTGGGCGGCGTGCTCACCGACGCGCTCAACTGGCACTGGATCTTCCTCGTCAACCTCCCGATCGGAGCCGTCGTCTACCTCCTCTCGCTGCGGTTGCTGCCGGCCGCTCGCGGCACGGCGGCGAGCGGCCGCCTCGACGTCGCCGGCGCCGTCACCGTGACGGCCTCGCTGATGCTGGCCGTCTACGCGATCGTGAACGGCAACGAGACCGGCTGGACCTCCGGCCGGACGCTCGGCCTGCTCGGCGCCGCGGCGGCGCTCTCGGCGCTCTTCCTCGCCATCGAGGCCCGGATCTCCTCCCCGCTCATGCCGCTCGGCCTCTTCCGGAACCGCAACGTCTCGGCCGCCAACGTCGTCGGCGTCCTGATGGCCGCCGGCATGTTCGCCTACTTCTTCTTCTCCGCGCTCTACCTCCAGCAGGTGCTCGGTTACACGCCGCTCGAGGTGGGTGTCGCCTATCTTCCGTCGATGGTGATCTGGGGAGCCTCCTCGCTACTCCTCTCCGACCGGCTCGTGATGCGGTTCGGCGTCAAGATGCCGCTGCTCACCGGGCTGGGGCTGATGACGGCCGGGCTCGTCCTGTTCGCGCGAACGCCGGTCGACGGGAACTTCCTCGTCGACGTCCTCGCCGGGACGATCGCGATCGGGCTCGGCGCCGGGATCGCGTTCAATCCACTTCTCCTCGCCGCCATGAGCGACGTCTCGCCCGAAGAGTCCGGGCTCGCCTCAGGAGTGGTCAACACCGCTTTCATGATGGGCGGCGCCCTGGGACTCGCCGTCCTCGCGAGCCTCGCCGCCTCCGGCAGCGACAGGCTGCTCGCGTCGGGCGAAGGTCCGCTGGCCGCACTCAACGGCGGCTACCACATCGCGTTCCTCGTCGGGGCCGCGTTCGTCGTCGCGTCGGCCGCGGTCGGCGCCCTCTTCCTGCGGGCGGGGCTGCAGACCTCCCCCCACGGGGACGAAGACGCGCTGTGCCTTCCCGCAGCTGCCGAAGCCGACTAGACGACCGGGCTTCGTCGGCCTCACTCGAGGGTTGTCCGGCCGTCCTCGTGCACGGTCCAGCTGGGGTTGTGCGCCACCTCCCAGGGGTGCCCATCGGGGTCGACGAAGACGCCTGAGTAGCCGCCCCAGAAGGTGGCGGCGCCGGAGCGGGCGATCGTCGCTCCCGCTGCCCGGGCCTGGGCGAGCACGGCGTCGACCTCCTCGGGCGACCTGACATTGTGGGCCAGCGTCACGCCTCCCCAGCCGCCGGTGTCCTCCACGCCGCTGTCCTGCTCGAGCTTCCCACGGCCCCAGAGCGCGAGGATGAGGCCGCCCACCTGGAAGAAGGCGACGTGGTCCGTCTCGTCGTCCACGCCCCCGTCCAGTTTCCAGCCCAGCGCCTCGTAGAACGCCTGCGCCCGCGAGACGTCGCTCACGCCGAGCGTGACGAGGCTCAGCCGCTGTTCCATCGCCGCCTCCTTTCCGTCCTCGGATGATGTTGGAGGCCGCGACCATACCGATGAGTCTTCGGCCGGCACGGGGTCCAAGGGTCCGATGGCCTTCGACGGCAGGGAAGGAGAGAGCGAATGCGACTGACGCTGACGATGTTCGTCACCCTGGACGGGATAGTGCAGGCTCCGGGGGGTCCGGACGAGGATCCGAGCGGGGGTTTCGACCACGGCGGCTGGCTGGTGCCGTACGTCGACGACGACATGTCGGAAGCCATGGACGGCTTCTTCGCCGAGGTCGACGCATTCCTGCTTGGGCGCCGGACCTACGAGATCTTCGCCGCGTCTTGGCCGAAGGTGACCGATCCGGATGATCCGATCGCGAGCCGACTCAACACTCTGCCCAAGTACGTGGCCTCGCGGACGCTCGAGGAGGTCTCGTGGGAGGGCTCGAAGCTCCTGCAGGGGGATGTCGCGACCGAGGTCGCAGAGCTCAAGCGTCGGCCGGGGCGGGAGCTGCAGGTGCACGGCAGCGGCGGTCTCGCGCAGACATTGATGCAGCACGACCTGATCGACGAATACCGGCTCTTGACCTATCCCGTCGTGCTCGGCGAGGGCAAGCGGCTCTTCGCCGACGGGGCGAAGCCCGTCGCGCTGAACCGGATCGATCACAGGACGACGAGCACCGGCGTGAGCATCGACGTCTACACGCCCGCGGGCAAGCCCACCTATGGGGCGGTCGGCCCCGAGTACGAGGCCGACCGGTAGCGACAGTCTCCCGGGCGCTAGGCGGGCACCTGATCGAACGCCGCGCGCGCGGCCGCCAGCTCGTCGTCCGTGCGCGCCGCATGAAGGCCGCGGAGGAAGGTGCCGAAGCCGCAGCTCGGCGTGTGGACCTCGAGGAAGCGAACGCGGCCGTCCCCTGCAGACGCGAACGTGTGCGGCACCCCCGGGGGCACCTGCACCCACGCGCCTGCCCTCGCCTTCAGCTCGCGGCCGCCGACGATGAGCCTCATCGCACCGTCCAGCACGTAGACGGACTCCACGTGGCGGCGGTGGAGGTGCGGCGGCGGCGACGGGCCACCCGGATCGCTCCAAGCCTCCGAGATCCCGATCTCCTCGACGTCCGCCAGCAGCGCCACTCTCTGCCCCAGCCGGTCGGACACGAGTCCGTCGCCGCCTACGGCCGCTTCCGTGGGCGGCCGACCGCCGTCCGCAGGTGGGGGATGCTGGTCGTACGAGATAGTGCGCCCCTCGCGCAACGCACGCAGGAAGTCGGCGAATCCCTGGCCGGGCGCGTGGAAGTTGAGGTAGCGGAGCGCCTTGTCGCTCCCGTTCCGGAAGCCGTGGACGACGAGGGGCGGCACCCGCGCGAGCGTCCCCGCCGGCACGACCACGCTCTCGTCCTCGATGCCGAGTCTGACCGTCAGCTCACCCTGGAGGACGTAGAAGAGGTCGGTGTGGTGGCGATGGACGTGCAGGTCGGCGCCCTCGCGGCCTGGGCCGAAACGCGACCACGTCCCGTGCAGCGTCTCGTGGTCTGAGAGGATCTCGACCCGCCGGTCCGGCGCGTCGGCGATGATCTCGCCGCCTCCGCGGGGAACCAGGACCGGCTCGCTCACGAAGCGGAGTAGTCAGACGTGAGCAAGTACGCGGTCGAGCGGCCGGGGCACCTGGGTGAGGTCCAGCGCGTCGACGAGCAGACGCGCGTATCGGATCTTTCGCCTGCCGCCGCTGCCCATGAAGCGTCGAAGCTGCTCCTCGTGGGCCCGTCCTTGCCACGCAGGCTGCTTCTGAAGGGTGCGGAAGGAGGGAAGGTCCCCCTGAGCCTGGACGACCTGTTCCACGGCGGCAGCGCCGAGGGCGCGGATCAGCTCGTCCTCCAGGTCCGCGACGCAGACGTAGAAACCGAGTCGTTCCATGTCGGCGCGCGTGAGGTTCGCGCCGATGCCGGCCCGCTCCAGACCACGCTGGAAGTGACGCTCCT
>DASQWP010000279.1:0-4155 GCA_035640195.1 Gaiellaceae bacterium
CGGGTTCGTTGCTGCGCTCGGCTTGGGGCGGCCTCATGTCCTCGGACACTCGTTCGGGGGCGGGTTGGCCCTGGAGCTCTACGGTCGGCATCCCGCAGTTCCGGCGACATTGATCTTGGTAGGGGCCTATGCGGGCTGGGCCGGCTCGCTCCCCCGCACCGAGGTCGAACGACGTCTGAGGTTCGCGCTAGAGGCGGCCGACCGGCTTCCAGGGGGATTCGAGCCGACATCGATGCCGGGTCTCTTTTCGAAGGCGATGCCACCCGAGACTGCCGCCGAGCTCGTGACCATCATGTCCGAGATCCGCCCGGTCGCAACCCGCGCCATGGCGCATGCGCTCGCTGAGTCCGATCTCCGCGACGTGCTCCCCGCGATCCACGTGCCGACCCTGCTGCTCTACGGCGACGCGGATGAACGGTCCCCGTTGAACGTCGCAGAGGACCTGCGCGGCGGCATCCCCACCTCGAGGCTCGTGGTCCTGGCCGGGCTGGGCCACGAGAGCTACCTCGAGTCACCCGAGCGCTTCAACGCCGAAGTCCGCAGTTTCTTGCGATCCGTGGCCTGAGCTCAGGCCGGTGCTCCCGGAGACGGAATGCCTCGTCCGCCCGGAGCGTTGGGAGGAGCATGGCCGAGAGCCCCGTTCGCGAGCTGCGACTGGCGCTTACCATCGAGGACTACGAGACGGCGCTCACGTTCTACCGGGACGTGCTCGGACTGCCGGTGATAGAGGCGTGGGATGAGCCTGCGGGGAGCGGGGCGATCCTGGACGCCGGACGGGCGACGCTCGAGCTCCTGTCCGTGGAGCAGGCCGAGCTGGTCGACGATGTCGAGGTGGGCGCGCGGGTCGCAGGGCCCGTGCGAATCGCACTCGAGGTCGAGGATTCCGTCGCAACGGCTCAGGCGCTCGCCGCCGGCGGCGCCGAGACGCTCTCCGAGCCGGTCGTCACGCCCTGGTCGCACCGGAACGTCAGGGTGCGGGCGCCGGACGGGATGCAGCTCACGCTCTTCACCGTGCTCCCGAGCTGACGGAGGAAGGGGGCGGGTTCCGGGAATCCCGGCCGGCGGCCGGGCGTTTAACCCTTCGGAGCACAGCTTCCGGCGTAGCCGTGCGCCGCGTTAGCGGCCGAAGCTCCCCTCCGAAACAACGACGAAAGGAAGATCCATCCCAACCACTCTGCAATCCCCTGAAGTTCAGACGCTGCTCGCGGAGGAGGACGAGCAGCTCGACGACGATCTCGTCCTCGAGGCCGGCGAGGTCACGGGCGTGCCCGACTCGCTCCAGCTCTTCCTGGCCGAGATCGGACGCTATCCGCTTCTCACCGCTTCCGAGGAGGTCGTGCTCGCCAAGCGCGTCGAGCGCGGCGATGCCGAGGCGAAGGAGCGCATGATCACGTCGAACCTCCGCCTGGTCGTATCGATCGCCAAGCGCTATCGCGGCCACGGCGTGCCCTTCCTCGACCTGATCCAGGACGGCGTCGTCGGCCTCAACCGAGCCGTCGAGAAGTTCGACTGGCGGAAGGGCTACAAGTTCTCCACGTACGCCACGTGGTGGGTTCGCCAGGCCGTGCAGCGCTCGATCTCGGCCCAGTCGCGCACGATCCGCGTGCCTACGCACGTGCACGAGCGTCGCCAGAAGCTGAGCCGGCACGCGCGCAAGCTCGAGGTCGAGCTCGGCCGTCCCGCGACCCACCAGGAGCTCGCGGAGGCGACCGGGCTGCCGCTCCTGCACGTGGAGGAGGCCCTCGGCGTCCCCGAGGCTCGCGTCTCGCTCAACCGGCGCGTCGGAAAGAACGAGGAGGGCGAGCTCGGCGATCTCTTCGTCGACGACAACACGGACGACCCCGGCGAGCGCGCCGACGAGTACCTCCGCCGCCGGGCCGTGCGCGATGCTCTGGGAGAGCTTCCGGAGCGGGGCCGCCGGGTGCTCGAGCTTCGCTTCGGCCTCGACGGCGAGCCCAGGTCGCTCGAGGCCATCGGCGCCGAGCTCGGGCTCACGCGCGAGCGCATCCGCCAGCTCGAGAGCGAGGCTCTGGCGGAGCTCGCCGAGACGCTCGGCGGCGCGGACGGGATCGACCCGGACGAGCTCGCCAGGGCGGCCTGAGCCCCAGATCCCACCGAGGGCTGTCCTACGCGACGATCGCTCGCTGCAGCGCCGACAGGGGCGCTGCAGCGAGCTGACGTCTACGAGCCGGTCTCGCTCGGCTGGAAAAGCCCGAAGGCGGCGCCGGTGGGGTCGCCGAGGACCGCCACTCGACCGACGTCGGGCACGTCCGTCGGGCCCATGAAGGAGGTTGCGCCGAGCTCCTCAGCCCGTGCGGCCGAGGCGTCGACGTCCGCGGTTCCCAGGTACGGGAGCCAGCGCGGAGGACCCTCCGCGGCGGGCGGGAACGTCATGCACCCGGCCCGCTGGGCCTCGCCCGAGTTGAAGATCGTGTAGACGCCGTTCGGCATCTCCTGATCGGACGCCTTCCACCCGATGACCTCGCCGTAGAAGCGCTTCGCAGACTCGACGTCGCCCGTCACGAGCTCGTCCCACACGAAGACGCCCTCAGATGTCGGGGGATCGCCGGCGGGCGTGAAGAGCGACAGGACGGCGCCCTGCGGATCCCGGGTGACGGCCATGCGGCCGACCTCGGGGATGTCCATCTCCGCGAGAACCGTGCCGCCTGCCGCCTTCGCACGCCCTGCCGCCTCGTCCACGTTCTCGACCGCGACGTGGCCGAGCCAGTGCGGGGGCGCCCCGCCCTGGGCAGGTCCGAAGCCGCCGTGGGTCTGGCCGTTCGCCTTGATCATGGGATAGTCGACCTCGCCCGCCTTCCAGATCTCGATCTCCCAGCCCATCAGCTCCGCATAGAACGCGCGCGCCGCCTCCGGGTCCTCCGAGATGTGGTCGTGCCAGACGAACCGCCCCACGGCGGTCTGCACGCTCGTGCTCATGAGTACCTCCGTTCCTCGATGGTCGCCGACCGCAACGCTAACGTTCATACTTCGACAAAGCAAGTAACTTCTTCTTCTTACGAAGTGTCCAGGGACCGAAGCTACGAGCAGTACTGCGGGGTCGCCCGCGCGCTCGACCTCGTGGGGGAGCGCTGGGCGCTGCTCGTCGTGCGTGAGCTCCTGCTCGGGCCGCGACGCTTCACCGACCTGCTGGGCGGCCTTCCGAGCGTGAGCACCAACGTCCTCGCCGCCCGCCTGCGCCAGCTCGAGGGCGCCGGGGTCGTCGAGCGAGGCGTTCTGCCACCCCCGGCGGCCTCCGCCGTGTACCAGCTCACGCCGCACGGTCGCGATCTCGAGCCCATCGTCCTCGCCCTGGGGCGCTGGGGCGCGCGGTCCCTCGGGCCCCGCGGGGAGAAGCGCCTATGCTCCCAATGGCTCGCGCTCGCCCTCAAGTCCTTCTTCCATGCCGAGGTGGCTGAGGGAGTCCGCCGGGTCTACGAGGTGCGCCTGCGCGACGGGGCGTACCGCGTCTCGGTGCTTGAGGGCGCCGTCGAGGTCGAGCCCGGGCCCGCGGATGCGGTCGATGCAGTCATCGAGGCGGACGATGACGCCCTCGTCGCCCTCCTCGCCGCCGGCACCGGCACCGGAGGCGTCCGCGTCGTCGAGGGAGATCCCCGTGAGCTCGACCGCTTCGTCGAGCTCTTCCGCTTCGCCGAGCCGGCGCCTGCGGCGTAGGTTACGACCTGGTTCCTCAAGCGGCCGCTCGCGACCTCGTCAGCGTCCTGAAGCCCTCGCCTCTTCCCGCCGGACACCCACAGGCGGCTGAGGGAGGTCAAGGCGATGCACTCAATCTCGCCCGCGGGATAGGGGCGCCGCACGTCCGCTCAGGACAGGTCCGGGGCCAGGCCCCGGACCTGTCCGAAAGGGACGGTACGGTCCGCGGCTGTGCGCCTGATCGTCGCCCGCTGCGAGGTGCTCTACACGGGCCGCCTGACCGCGGTTCTTCCGGAGTCGACGCGGCTGCTCATCCTCAAGGAGGACGGGTCCGTGCTCGTCCACGCGGACGCGGGAGGGTACAAGCCGCTGAACTGGATGACGCCTCCGACCGTGATCGAGGAGGAGGGGGAGCCGCTCGAGCGGATGGTCGTGCGCAAGAGGGCGGGCAAGACGGAAGACCGGCTGGAGATCCGCGTGCGCGAGCTCCTGAGCGACGTCTCG
>DASQWP010000280.1:0-23384 GCA_035640195.1 Gaiellaceae bacterium
GCTCGAGAGGGCCCCCCATTGCTCTCGGGACTCTGCCGCCTCGGTGACCTTTCCACCGGCGGGGCGTCGTAGGATGGCAGCGGGATGTCTGTGACGCGACGGCCGCGGAGGACGTGGGACGCGAGGCCGCACCCGGCGGTCGCGCGGACAGTCTCCGAGCTCTGGCTACGCGCGACCGGAGAGCCGGCTCCGAACCCACCCTTCCTCGTCGAGGCCGAGGACGGCTGGCGCGCCGTCGGCTGGGAAGAGGCCGCCGAGAGGGTGGACGCGCTGGCCGGAGGCTTCCTCGCGCTCGGCGTCGAGAAGGGCGACCGCGTCGGAATCATGTGCCGCACCCGGCTCGAGTGGACGCTCTGCGACTACGCGCTCGCCTCGCTCGGCGCCGTCGTCGTGCCGGTCTACACGGTGAGCTCCGCCGAGGAGCGCATCCACATCCTTGCCGACTCGGGAGCGAAGCTCCTCCTCGCCGAGACCGCCAGGGAGTACAGGAGGATCGAGCACGTCCGCGCGGAGGTCGCAACGCTCGAGGGGGTCGTCGGGATCGAGCGCGTCCCGGGGGCCGACCTGTCGCTCGCCGAGCTCGAGCACCGTGGCCGGGAGCACCTGCGGCTCCATCCGCAGTCGGTCGCGGACGCGCGGGCCGCCGTCGAGGAGGAGGACACGCTCACGATCGTCTACACGTCGGGCACGACCGGCCCGCCGAAGGGCTGCGTCCTCACCCACCGGAACTGGTGCTCGATGGTGGAGGCCATCGTTCGCGTCCCCGGGCTAGCCGAGCCCGGGGACAGGGTCGTGCTCCACCTGCCGCTCGCGCACGTCTTCGCCCGCCTGGTCGAGTTCCTGGGCGCGCGCCTCGGGCTCACGATCGCCTTCTGCCCCGACTCGGCCCGGCTCGTGAGGGCTCTGCGGACCGCACGCCCGACGATCTTCCCCAGCGTGCCGCGCGTGTACGAGACCGTCCACCAGACCGTCCGGGCCGGATTCGACGAGGCGACCGGAGCCCGGCGCTGGGTGATCGACCGGGCGCTCGAGGTGGGTCGCGAGGCGAGCCGTCGGCGCCGCGCGGGCGAGCGGCTCGGCCTTCGGCTCGTCTCCGAGCTCGCGCTCGCGGACCGGCTCGTCTACTCGAAGGTGAGCGCCCGTCTGGGCGGGAGGCTCCGCGTCGCCGTCTCGGGGGGAGCGCCGCTTCCGCGCGAGGTGGCCGAGTTCTTCCACGCGCTCGGCGTTCTCGTGCTGGAGGGGTACGGGCTCACGGAGGGCACCGCCGTCGTCTCCGTCAACCGGCGCGACCGCTACCGCTTCGGCACGGTCGGGCTTCCGGTCCCCGACGTGGAGGTCGAGATCGCGCCCGACGGGGAGATCCTCGTCCGGGGGGAGACCGTCTTCCAGGGCTACTACGGCGACGAGGAGGCGACGCGCGCCGTCCTCACCGAGGAGGGCTGGTTGCGAACGGGCGACCTCGGCGCGATCGACGACGACGGCTTCCTCACGATCGTCGACCGCAAGAAGGAGATCATCGTCACCTCGAACGGCGCGAACATCGCGCCCCAGAACATCGAGAGCGCCCTCACCGCCTCGAAGTACGTCTCCCAGGCGCTCGTCGTCGGCGACCGGCGCCCCCACGTCGCCGCACTGCTCACCCTGAACCGTCGCGAGGCTCGCAAGGTCGCGCGCACGGACGAGGAGGTGCGGGCGCTCGTGGCACAGGTCGTCGCAGACGTCAACCGGCGGCTGGGACCGGAGGAGAAGGTCAGGCGCTTCGCGATCCTCGAGAGGGACTTCGTTCCCGAGAAGGGCGAAGTGACGCCGACACTGAAGGTGAAGCGCCGCGTCGTCGAGGACCGCTTCCGCGACGAGATCGACGCGCTCTACGAGACGCCTCCGGCGAGGCCTGAGACCCGAGGCTAGGTGGCGGCCGACCGGGGCGGGGTCTCCGTTCCCTCGACGTCGAGCCCGAGCGACTCGAGCACGAGCTCTGAAAGCTCGCGGAGCTCGATCTCGCCCTGGTGGCCCGATGTCTTGATCGCGTCTTCGTACATCGTCACGTCCTTCGGGCACGCGACCACGAAGTAGTCGACCCCGCCGAGGCCGACGGCCTCGTCGATCCGCATCTCGCTCGGGCGCTGGACGCCCTCGCGGCGGAGCTCCTGCATCCAGATGCGCCCGCCGCCCGCTCCGCAGCAGAAGGAGTTGTCCCGGTTGCGCGGCATCTCCACAAGCTCGACCCCGACGGCCTCGAGCACCTTCCGGGGCGGGTCGTAGACGCCGTTGTAGCGTCCGAGCGTGCACGGGTCGTGGTAGGTGACGCGCGCCCCGAGGCCCCTTCGCGGCCGCAGCTTTCCACGCTCGATGAGGTCGAGCAGCAGCTGGGAGTGGTGGAGAACCGTCCAGCTGCCCCCGAACTCGGGGTACTCGTTCTTCAGCGTGTGGAAGCTGTGCGGGTCCGAGGAGAACACCCGCTCGAACCGGCAGGCGTTGATGAGCTCGACGTTCTCCTCCGCGAGCGAGGTGAAGAGGCCCTCCTCGCCGACGCGGCGGACGTCGTTCCCGGCGGTCTTCTCGCTGTC
Source organism: Gaiellaceae bacterium (assembly GCA_035640195.1). Taxonomy (GTDB): domain Bacteria; phylum Actinomycetota; class Thermoleophilia; order Gaiellales; family Gaiellaceae; genus DASQWP01. The sequence goes on from DASQWP010000280.1 coordinate 2,568, forward strand.
GTAGAGGATCCCGAAGTCGACGCCGGCGGTGTGCAGCACCCGCGCGAGCGCCTGCGTGACCTTCTGGTTCCGGGGGTCGAAGGACGCGTAGTCGCCGACGAACCAGAGGTACTCAGCCGGCTTCTTGCGGATGTCCTTCACCTCGAAGTCGAGGCCGCGCGTCCAGCGCGGCCTCTTCCGCTTCGCTTCGCCGAACGAGTTGCCCGACGTGTGGATCGTCTCCAGCGTTCCCTGGAGCTGGGCGTCCATGTCACCGCGCTCCACGAGCTGCCTGCGCATGTGGTTGATGATCGGGACGTGCTCGATCCCGACCGGGCAGATCTCCACGCAGGCCATGCACTGCATGCACGACCAGAGTGTCTCCTGGCGGATCGGGTCCCCCAGCACGGACGGGTTGTCGGCGCTCGAGTGCCAGCCGGCCTCGCGCAGGTCGAGGACCAGGTCGCGCGGGGAGAGCGGATAGCCCGAGTTCGTGGCCGGACAAGCTGCGTGGCACTTCCCGCACTTCGTGCAGGCGTCCAGGTCGACCAGGTGCTTCCAGGAGAGGTCGAAGAGGTTGGCGTAGCCGACCTCCTCCGGCTTGGCGTCCGCGGGGACGGGCACGAGCTTCGTTCCCGCTGTCTCGTCGCGGAGGGCGACGCCGGCGGGGCTCGCCAGCATGTGGACAGCCTTCGTGAACGGGATCGACGACACGAAGGCGAGCGCGGCGACGCCGTGCACCCACCACTGCACGAGACGAGCGCTCTCGGCCGTTGCGCCGTCGAGCCCGAGGCCGATGAACCCCTGGCCGCCGAGCCAGCCGAAGGGCGCCCAGGCCTCGAAGTCGGGGTCGTCGGCGGCGATGCGGAAGGCCTCGAGGAGGAAGCCCGTGAGCGCCAGGAAGAAGAGGATTCCGAGGAAGGCCCAGTCGCCGATCACATACGGTCGCCGGTCGTACTCGCCCTCGGCTCTGTCCGGCCGCCAGTAGTTCAGGCGGAAGGGCCTCAGGATCCCACGCTTCACGGCCATGACGGCGAGGCCGACGACGAGGGCGACGCCGAAGACGTCCAGGAAGAGCGAGTAGCCCAGATAGAACCACCCCTGCCAGAAGTCGAAGCCGAGCAGCGGCCGCGCGAGGTTGTCCTGGAAGGCGAGGATCGCCGTCCCGATGAAGAGGACGACGAAGCCGTAGAAGATCAGCAGGTGCCCGAAGCCGGCGAGCGGGTCGCGGCGGGCGATGAGCGAGTGGTTCAGGGTCGTCTTCACCACACGCCGCAGGCGGCCGCCCTTCTGGTCGAGCAGGAACGAGCCCCGCCCGCGACGGTACTTGAGGGCGAGGCGTGCGAGGCCCCAGAAGAAGATCGCCGTCGAGACGACGACGAGCCCGTACCAGAGCCCCTTCTCCCAGAGGGCGAGGCCGGCAAAGGTCTCGCGCGTCTCCACTAGTGCCCCTCGTCGGGCACTAGAAGAGCTTGTCCAGCTCCTCGGCGACCTCGAAGAGGTCGGCGACGGCGCCGTAGTGGGCAACGTTGAAGATGGCGGCCTCGGGGTCGGAGTTGACCGCGATGATCATGCCGCTCGTCTTCATGCCGGCGAGGTGCTGCACGGCGCCGGAGATGCCGAGCGCCAGGTAGACCTTGGGCGCCACGGTCTTCCCCGACTGGCCCACCTGGCGAGCGTTCGGCATCCAGCCGGCGTCCACGATCGGGCGCGAGACCGAAAGGGTGGCGCCCATCTGCTCGGCCAGCTCCTCGAACTGGGGGAGGTTCTCCTTCTCGCCGATGCCCCGGCCGACCGAGAGCAGGAAGTCGGCCGTCGAGATGTCGACGTCGCCGGCCTGCACCTCCACGAAGTCGCGATGGCGTGCCCTCGACGCAGGGGTGGAGACGGCGACTTGGGAAACCTGGGCACCGCCCGAGCCTTCGGCGGGAGGCCACGAGGTCGGCCGCAGCATCAGGAGGACCTGCTCCTTGCCGGGGAAGTCGATCTCTCCGTTCACCTTCGCGCCGTAGAAAGCCCTCTCGGCGACGATGGCTCCCCCGTCGTCGCGGATGGAGAAGACGTCCGAGGCGAACCCGAGGCCGAGGCCGGCCGCGACGGCGGGGGCGTAACCCATCGAGTTGACCGTGAAGCCGACGAGGATCGCCCTTGGTTGCCGCTCCTGGACGAGCTGCTCGACGGCGGCCTTGTAGAGGTCGTTCTCGAACTCCTCCGCGTCGACTTGGACGGCGAGGATCTCGTCGACACCCTCGACGTCCACGGCGCCGGTGAAGGCGGATGGATCGGCGGCGATGACGGCCACCGCCACCGGCCCCTCGAGCTCGCGCGCGGCGGTGACGAGCTCCAGCGTGACCGGCCGGAGCTCCCCACGGAGGTGCTCGGCGACGACGAAAACGCTCACCCTCGGCACGCTCCCGCGCGTCTCTCGGCACTCTCCGCGCACCACTCGCGCGCCGCCCGCCGATAGGCTGGAACTGGAGGGAGGCCCGCGGCGGCCCCGGGGCGAGATGCGGTCACTTGAGCCGCTCCTCCACGAGTTCCTTGATGCGCGCCGCGATCTCGGACGGGCTGCCGTCGAGCATCTCCGCGCCCTCGCCCTTCGGGGGGACGAACATCCGCCGCACGCGGGAGGCCGGCTCGCCGAGGTCGCCGGGCTCGCGCACCTCGATGGGCTTCTGCTCGGCCTGCTTGATCGCCCGCAGGGTTGCGTAGCGCGGCTCGTTGATTCCCGTCTGGATCGTGAGGACGCACGGTGTGTCCACCTCGACGACGTCCAGGAGGCCGCCCTCGAGCTCGCGATGCACGGTGGCCGTGCCCTCGCCCAGAGAGACCTTCGTCACGACGGCGACTCGGGGGAGCCCGAGCAGCTCCGCGAGCGCGACTCCGGTCGCCGCCTGCACCGAGTCGCTCGACTGGACGCCGCAGAGGACCAGGTCGGCCGACTCCGCGCGGACGACCTCCGCGAGAGCGCGGGCGACGGTGATCGGGTCGGCGCCGGCGAGCCCCTCTCCCCACACTCGGATCCCGCGCTCCGCGCCCATCGCGAGCGCCCGCCGCAGGGCATCCTCGGAGTCCTCGTCGCCGACCGACACGACGACCACCTCGCCGTCGCCCGCCCGCTCGACGAGCTGGAGCGCCTCCTCGGTGGCGTAGGAGTCCCACTCGTTGAGGGCGAAGTCGACGAAATCGGGATCGACGTCCCGCTCGTCCTCGGTGAACTCGACCTCATCGCCGAGCTGGGCGATCTGCTTGACGCAGACGACGACCTTCACGGTCTAGGCGAGTACGGCCTCGCGCCCGACCACGGCCCGCTCGCGCTTGAAGGGCAGCGGCACCTCGGGATTCGCCGAGTCGATCTCCCGCGCGAGCCGGTGGCCCGAGAAGACGCAGTCAGCCACCAGCCGTGGGGCCTCGCAGTCGCCGATCCGGTAACAGCCCGTGATGCCCTCCTCGCCGAGCGCGTCGAAGCCGATCCCGTCCTTGAGCTCCCGGTAGAGCGCCTCGTTCGAGCGCCGCTGCGTCACGAGCACGACGGCGTCCGCGTCCCACTCGGTCAGGTGCTCCTCGTCGTACACGTGCGCGGACGTGACCTTGCCCTGCTCGAGCTGCGTCGGCATCTGGTACGTGACGATCTCGACTCCGAGCTGGTGCAGCTTGCGGTGCTGGTTGGGCGCCTCGAGTGTGAAGTGCATGTAGGGAGCGATGTGGCCGAGGTGGGTCATGATCGTCACCTTCTTGCCCTCCGAGGCCAGCTTCTCGGCCAGCGACACGCCCATGAAGTAGCCGTCGTTGTCAACGATGAGCACACGCTCGCCGGGCACGTCCTTGCCGTCACGCATGATCTGCTCCGGCGTCAGCTGCCAGTCGAGGCTCGCGTCCGCCCCGGGGATCGTGTCGTGCGTCGCCCCGTTCAGCCCGTCCGTGGCCCAGTAGCCGCCCGTGGCGATGACGACGATCTCGGCACCGTACTCCTTGACGCCCTGGGCGTCGAGCTGCGTCGACGGGATGAACTCGACGTTCCTGAGCTTGTCGATCTGAATCTTGCGGTAGTTGACGACGCGCGCCCATTCGCCGAGCCCGGGCAGCTCCGGGATCCACCGCATGATCCCGCCCATGTCGTCCTGCGCCTCCACGAGGTGGACGCGGCGCATGCCTCGCTTCCCGAGGACCATGGCGCACTCCATCCCGGCAGGGCCGGCGCCGATGACGAGCACGTCGTTGTCCGCGTTCTCGGCCGGCTCGAAGCGCTCCGGGTGCCAGCCGCGCCGGTACTCCTCGCCCGCCGTCGCGTTCTGCGTGCAGATGACCGGCGGTCCACCGATCTCCCAGCGGGAGATGCAGATGTTGCAGCCGATGCACTCGCGGATGTCGTCCAGCCGGCCTTCCTCGATCTTCTTGGGGAGGAACGGGTCGGAGATGGACGGGCGGCACGTGGCGATGATGTCCAGCTTCCCCGAGTTGATCGCCTCGACCATCACGTCTGGGTTCGTGAAGCGCCCGACGCCGAGGACGGGCTTCGACGAGACCTCCTTGATGCGCGCCTGCCAGGGGAGCATCCGCCCCGACTCGTAGAAGCGCGAAGGCGTCGCGTCCTCGCCCCACTCGGAGATGCCGGACACGTTGATGTCCCAGACGTCCACGAACTCGTCGCAGAGCTGCACGAAGGGGACGCAGTCCCGTTCGAGCTGGGTGCCGGCCTCGCCCATGAACATGTCCGTGGACATGCGCACCGCGATCGCGCAGTCGTCGCCCACCGCTTCGCGCACCTGCTCGATCGTCTCGCGCCAGAAGCGGGCCCGGTTCTCGAACGAGCCCCCGTATTCGTCGGTGCGCTTGTTGTAGTAGGGCGTCAGGAACTGCTGGGGGAGGTAGGAGTGCGAGCCGTAGACGTAGACGATGTCGAACCCCGCCTCCCGCGCCCGCTTGGCCGCCGAGACGTAGAACCCCTGCACTTCGCGGATGTCGTCCTTGTCCATCTCCTTCGGGTACGTGAGGTGCTCGAAGTCGCTTGGGATCTGCGAGGGCGCGCGCGGGACCGCCCGCGTCTCCATGCAGGGTGCGTGCGGCCCGCCGTACCAGAGCTCGGCCGCCGCGAGCGCCCCGTGCTCGTGGAGCATGTCGCACATGAGGCCCAGGTTCTTGATGTCGTCGTCGTCCCAGAGGCGCGCGGACACGCGGTGCGTGTCGTCCGACTCCGGATGGATCGAGCAGTACTCGGTGCAGACGGCCGCGTAGCCCCCTTCGGCCTTCATGGCGCGGAAGTAGGCCTGGTTCATCGGCTTCTCCGACCCGAACCCGTTGCAATGAGGGATCTGGTAGAAGCGGTTCTTCATCGTCTTCGGGCCGATCTGGATGGGCTCGAAGAGGACGTCGTGCTTCGGGTCGCGCGCCATCGAGCAGCCTCCTCGGTCGCAGGGCGGGCGAGCATTCTCCACCGGCCGCGGCCGCCTTGCAAGCCGCGTAGGCAGCGCTACCCGCCGGCGATGAGAGCGACGCCGGCCAGCGCGCCGGCAGCCCCGACGCCCTGGGGGCGCTCGAGCCGTTCGCCCAGGACGGCGAAGGCCAACGCGACCGTCGTGACCGGGTAGAGCGCCGCGATCACCGACACGAGGCTCGTCAGGCCTTCCTGCGTCGCTGCGGCGAAAAGGGCGGTCGCGCCGAGGTCGAGCGCGCCGATGGCCAGGAGGGCCGGCATGACACCTCGACTCAGGCCGAGGGCTGGCCGCGTGGCCAAGAGGGCGACTAGGACCGCGGTCACCACTCCGACGCGTTGTGCCAGCGTCGCCCAGAGAACGCCGCCCTCGGCCGCCAGGTCGATGCCGACGAAGAACGTCCCGAGGCCGACCGCAGAGAGGACCGCGAGGCCGAAGCCGGCCACGAGGCGGCTTCCGAGCGCGTCGGGGCTCCCGCGGCGGGAGACCAGGACGACTCCGACGAGCGCGAGGGCGACGCCGATGGCCTGCAGCACGCTCGGGCGCTCTCCGCGGGCGAGCCCGTAGGCGATCGGGATGGCGACCCCGGTCGCGGAGATGGGCGAGACGACGCTCATGACGCCGATCGCCATCCCCTTGTAGAGGGCCCCGAGCCCCACGGCGAGAGCGAGCCCGGCGAGGACGCCGAAGCCGAGCTCGGCGTACTCGAGCAGCGGCTCGCTCCGAGTGACAACCACGGCCGCGACGAGGACCCCGCCGAAGACCTGCGAGACGAGGAGGACCGCGAGAACGGCGACGCCGCGAGTCGTCAGGCCGCCGAGGAAGTCCGACGCGCCCCAGGCAAGCGCGGCGCCGAGCGCGAGGCCGAGGGCGAGCACGAGCCGGACGTTAGCTTCGGGAGCGGCTCTCTCGCCTGCGCGCGGAAGCTACGGCGGCCCTCCTCCGCTACGCGAAGGCGGGCATGACCTCGTCGTGGATCAGCCGGAGCTGCCCCTTGACGTCGGGGACGCTCACGTCCTTGCCGGTGAAGGCCTTGACGATCGCCGGATCGGTGACGCAGAGGATCATGTGGTTGACGCCGGTCGAGGCGATCTCCCGCATCTTCGCCACGCACTCCTCCGGGCTGCCCGCGATCGAGAGCTTCTCCGCAACTTCGGGCGCCGTCAGCTCGAACGCCTGGTCGAGCTCGCCCTTGCCCAGTGCCTCGACGATCGGCGCCATGTCGGCCGGGTCGATCCCGTGCCGCTCGAGCTGCTCGTGCGGCATCGAGGAGATGTAGAAGGCGACCATCGTCCGCGCCGTTCGCTTCGCCTCCTCGGAGTCGGGGGCGCAGACGATCACGCACCAGGCGCCGATGTCGAGCTCCTCCCAGTCGCGCCCGGCGCGCTCGGCTCCCACCTTGACGTTCTCGACGAGGTACTCGTACGCCTCCTTCGAGTAGCTGAGCGCGTGGTGGCAGCCGTCCGAGAGCTCGCCCGCGGCCTGGAACGACTTCGGTCCCCGCATGGCGCCGAAGATGAGCGGGACGCGCTCCTGCACGGGCCGCGCGAAGGTAAAGAGGCCGGAGTACTTGTAGAACTCGCCGTCGAAGGTGATCGTCCCTTCGTCGAGGAAGGTGCGCATGACGTGGTGCGCCTCCTTCACCCGCGAGAGGGGCTTCATCTGCGACCAGTCCAGCCCGTACTGGCTCAGGAGCCCGAAGTTGCCGATCGAGAAGACGCACTCGGTGCGCCCGCCAGTCACCTCGTCCAGCGTCGCGAGCGCCTGGACGACGAGGGTCGGCTCCCGGAGCCCGATCGGCGTCAGGTTCGGGCCGAAGCGGATCCTCTTCGTCTTGTCGGCTGCGGCGGCGAACAGGACCCACATGTCTTTGTGCCAGGTCTCGTCGACCGAGTAGACGGCGTGGTAACCGAGCTCGTCCGCCGTCCGGATCATGTCGATCGAGTCCTGGATCGGGTAGTCGGGGAGCGTCACGTAGCTGAACTTCATGCCTCCTCGCCTTCCTCCCCCTCGATTTCCCTCAGGAGCTCCTCGCCGGAGACGACCGAGTCGGCGAAGTGGTCGTGCATCCAGGCCAGGTGCTCCCAGCGGCTCTCGACGATGCGGAGCGTGTCCCAGGCGGGGATGTCCTGCTGGGGCGTGTGCTCGGTCATGAGCTCCGGGTCGACCTCGTACACGTGGTCGAAGCGCATCACGACCTGGTCGTTGATCCGCTGCGGATCCGGCGGGCGCTGCGCGGCGAGTCGGAAGCCGATCATTCCTCGTACGCCTGGTCGAGCAGGTACTTGCCCGGGTTCATGACGTTGTTGGGGTCCAAGGCGCGCTTGACCGCCTTCATCACCTCGAACCCGCCGCCCAGCTCCTCCGGGACGAGGTCGACCTCGCCCTCGCGGCAGGAGCCGTGGCAGGCGGAGATGGAGCCGCCGTGCTCGAGCGCGACGCGGGCGATCTCGCGCTTCGCGTCCACCCAGGCGGCCCAGCTCTCGTCGTCCCACTGCATCTCCCAGATGCCGATGTCGATCTCGGTCAGGTAGTCGCCCCACGGCTTGAAGGCGCCGTTCGTGTAGGCGAACATGCCCCAGTCGTCGAACATGTCGAAGCGCTCGCGCAGGTCGGCGGCGATCGCGTGCCACTTCTCGCGGACGACCGGCAGCTGCGAGTAGAGGATCGACGCGTCCTCGCAGTGCCAGCTCATCGGCACGACCTGGCCGCCCCGGGTGCGCCCGTGCAGCGGCGTCGCGTAGCGGTCGTGCCGCGAGGCCCAGTCGCCCTGCGAGATCTCGTCCCCCAGGTACTCGCCCCCGGACTCCTTGCCGAGCCGGAGGAGGCGCTTCGCCGAGGCCCGCACCTCGTCGTCGTTCCCGTAGAGGGCGAGCGCGACGACGGCCTGCACCGACTCGGGCTGGGGGATGTAGGCCTCGTCGTCCCGCCGCAGGTAGGCGAGCTTCCACTCGTCGAACAGGACGACGCCGGCGAGGGTGGCGGCGCCCGAGCGGGCGAAGTCGCCGGTCGCCCGCCACGCGTCCAGGTAGGACGGATACGCGTAGAAGGCGGAGAACTCCGCCTCGGGCCTCTTCACCAGCTCGAGCGTCGCCTCCGTGACGATCCCGAGGGTGCCCTGGTGGCCCATGAAGAGGTGCTTGAGCTGGTAGCCGCTCGAGGACTTGCGCACCTTCTTCCCTCCGCCGTCGCCGACCCGAATGATCTCCCCGGTCGGGAGCACGAGCTCGAAGCTGATCACGAGGTCGCGCGTGTGCCCGTAGCGGCCGCCGATCAGGGACCAGCCGCTCGTCCCGATCCTCCCGCCGACCAGCGAGCAAGGGTACGAGGCAGGGTTGTCCGGATAGATGAACCCGTGCGGCTTGAGCTCCTCGGAGAGCTTCAGCATGTTGATTCCGGGCTGCACGGTGACCGTGCGGTCGTCGAGGTCGAGCTCGAGGATCCGGTTCATGAGCTTGACGTCGACCATGATTCCGTGCCGGAGCGGCACCGCCCCGTCGGTCAGGCCGGTGCCGCCGGCCCGCGGCACGACCGGGACGCGCTCGCGGTTGGCGAGCTTGACCACCTCGGAGATCTGCTCGGCCGAAGTGGGGAGGACGACCGCATCGGGGACGTAGTCCTGCCAGCGGTGCACCGGGAAGGGGGAGGGGACGCGCGCGCGGTTGAAGCGGGCGGAGGCGCCCGCGAAGACGTGCTCCTCTCCGCAGATCTGGACGAGCTCGTCGAGGAGCGCGTCGGAGAGAGCGACGGTCGCCACGTCAGGCCGCCAGGCCCGCCGCCTGGGCGACGAGCTCCATCAGATCGATGACCTCCACGTCCTGCTTCCCGCCCTGCTCGGAGAGCGGCCGCTCCGACCAGACGCAGGCCGAGACGAGCGTATCGATCTCGAGCGCCTTGGCCCGCTCGACCCGGCGTCGGCTGATCTCCGCCGTCAGGTCCGGCCGCTCGATCCCGAGCCCCGCCCGCGCGCCCGAGCAGTACGACCACTGGCTGACGTGGTCGACGTCCTTGAACGTCAGCCCCGGGATCGCCCGAAGGATCTCCCGCGGCTCCTTGTGGATGCCCTTGCGCTTGTTGAGACGGCAGGCGTCGTGGTAGGTCACGACACGCTCGACGGGCTCCGTGAGCTCGAGCTTCCCCTCGCGAATGAGCTCGGCCACGAGCTCCACGACGAGGACGATCTCGAAGTCGTACTCGTCACCGAAGTAGCGCGGATAGTCCTCGGTGAAGGAGATGTAGTCGTGGGGGTCGAGGACGAGGATCCGCTTCGCGCCGACCGCCCGCCAGTCGGCCACGTTGTGCTCTGCGAAGCGGCGCGCCTGGTCCGTGTAGCCCATCTCGGCGGCCGGGCCCCCGCAGCACCATTGCTCCCGCATGAGCCCGAACTCGACGCCGGCCTTGCGGAGGATCTGCGCCACCGCGCGGGGGACGCTCGTGCGGTAGAACGCCGCCTCGCAGTCGCAGAAGAGCACCGTCTCTCCGCCGACGGGGAGCTCGAGGCTCTCGGCCCAGTCGGCCACATGCTCCTGCGAGACCGGCGTCCCGTTCAGCACGGGCTCGTTTCGGGCCTGGTCGGTCAGCTCGTTCCAGCGCTGCCAGTTCGGCTGGTGGACGCCGCTCTCGACCGCGAGCGCCCGCATCGCCTTGACGAGGTCGACCGTGCGCGTGCGGAAGCGGTAGAAGTCGCCGGTGAAGAGGGTGTTGGGGCAGCGGAGCTCGCACGCTCCGCACTGGGTGCAGTGGACGTAGTCGCGTGCGACGTCCTCGATCGTCAGGTGGCCTTCGTCCATCGCGACGACGTTCGCGTGGAAGGCCGTCGGCGTATGCGCCTCGTCCCGCGTCACCTGCATGACCGGGCAGACCTCGCGGCAGAACTTGTGGCCCGAGCTGTAGCAGTTGTACGCCGCGTTCCGCCACTCGGCGACGAAGTCGTTCGTGAGGGACCCGTCGCCCCCGGACTTCTCGACCTCGCGCCTCGCCATCCGTCTCCTTCGCCTGTTCGGGGCGACTCTAGGACGACTGCGGTAGAAATGTCCAGCATGAGCAAGCCCGTCGTCGGCCTCTCGCTCGGCCTGCACGACTTCGGCGACTACGGGGGCGTCGGCTTCCAGCGTCCCGTCGCGCTCGCGGGCGGCGTCGGCTTCGTGCTGCCTCGCGTCGGCGGCTACCTCGATGACGCCCTCGACGCCTGCGACGCCGTTCTCCTCGGCGGCGGGCGCGACATCGAGCCGAGCGTCTACGGCGAGGAGGCGGGTGAGCAACTCGCGCCCACCGAGCCGCTGCGCGACGCCTTCGAGCTCGAGCTCGTCGAGCGCACGCTCGACCGCGGGCTTCCTCTGCTCGGGATGTGCCGCGGCATTCAGATCCTGAACGTCGCGCTCGGAGGCTCGCTCGTCCAGGATGTCTCCCTCAAGCCGGAGTGGTCGGAGCATCCCACCGACCGAGGCTGGAAGGCGTGGAAGGAGGTCGAGCGCGCCTCGCTCGCGGGCGAGGACGAGGTGCCGGCGCATCCCCGCCACCCGATCAGCGTCGTGCCGGGAAGCCGCCTCCACGCCGCTCTCGGGATCGAAGAGATCGAAGTGGACAGCTTCCACCACCAGGCGCTCGACCGCGTCGCGCCGGAGCTGACCGTCGTCGCCTCCGCCCCCGACGGCGTCGTCGAGGCGGTCGAGCTTCCGGGCGACGGGTACGTGCTCGCCGTGCAATGGGAGCTCCAGGAGGAGTGGCGGGTCGACCGCCGCTTCCTCGCGCCGTTCGCGCAGCTCGTGGCGGCCGCGTCAGGCGAAGAAGGCCCGTAGCTCGGCGGTCGTCTCCTCCGGCGCCTCCTCGGCGAGGTAGTGACCGCAGTCGAGCGCTCGTCCGCTCACGTCCTCCGCCCACCCGCGCCAAACCGCGAGCGGGTCGCCGCAGAGCTCGCCCAGGTCGCCGCGGCCGCCCCACAGAACGAGGAGCGGGCTCGAGATGCGCCGGCCGGCGCCCCGGTCGGCCTCGTCGAGCTCGTAGTCGTACGTCGCGCCGGCCCGGTAGTCCTCGCACATGGCGTGGATCGTCTCGGGGTCGCGTACGGCGCGGCGATAGTCGGCGAGAGCGTCAGGCGCGAAGATGTCCGTCGCGCCTCTGAAGTAGTAGGCGTCCGGATCGGCTCCGATCAGCCGCTCGGGCAGCGGCGCAGGCTGGGCGAGGAAGGCCCAGTGCCACCAGCCGAGCATGAAGCGGCGGTCGGCGCGCCGCCACGTCTCGCCTGTGGGAATGATGTCCAGCACGGCCAGCCTCTCCACGCGCTCCGGATGATCGAGCGCGAGGCGGTAGGCGCAGCGGGCGCCGCGGTCGTGGCCGGCCACGGAGAAGCGCTCGTGGCCGAGCGCGCGCATGAGGCCGACTCCGTCCCGGGCCATCGCGCGCTTCGAGTACGGCTCGTGGTCCGGCGCCGTGGGAGGCTTCGAGCTCTCGCCGTAGCCGCGAAGGTCGGGCGCCACCACGGTGAAGTGCTCGACGAGCCGCGGCGCGACCAGGTGCCACATGACGTGCGTCTGCGGATGGCCGTGAAGGAGGAGGAGGGGTGGCCCCGACCCGCCGTGCCGCACGCGGAGCTCGGCCTCGCCGGCGTCGACGCGCTCGAGCGCGAAGCCTGAGAACACGTCGCGCCGAGCGCCTAGCTTCGCGGCCGGCGCTTCTCCGGGTCGTACACCGGGAAGTCCGCCACCGTCGCGCGGGCGATGCCGTCGGCGAGGGCGACCTCGACCGTCTCTCCCTTCTTCGCCAGTCGGGCCTCGAGTACGGCCATCCCGACCACGCTTCCCAGCGTGGGGCTCTCGCACGGGCTCGTGAGCGTGCCGGCGGGCTCGCCGCCCTTGGTCACGGCCGCGCCGTACTCGGGCGTCTCGTCGCCCTCCACCTCGAGCGTGACCATCCGGCGGGGCGGACTCTTCGCGGTCTTCGCCAGCGCCTCCTTGCCGTGGAAGTCGCCAGCGTCGAGGCGGATGACCTTGTCGAGTGACATGTCGAAGGGATCGGTCTCGTGCTGGAAGTAGTCGTAGCCGATGAAGATCAGCCCCGACTCGATGCGGAGCGTCTCGACGGCGGCCAGGCCGTAAGGCTTTGCGCCCGCCTCGATGAGGACGCCCCAGAGCTCCTCGGCGTGGTCCGGATCACAGAAGATCTCGTACCCGAGCTCGCCCGAGTAGCCGGTGCGGGAGACCCAGCAGGGCACCCGGCCCACGTGCGTCTGGTGTGGCCAGAAGCGAAAGTAGGAAAGGCTCTCCACGTCGTCGTCGACGAGGCCGGCGAGGAGGTCGCGCGAGCCGGGTCCCTGAAGCTGGACGTGGGGGAGCGCGTCCGTGATCGGCTCGATCCGGACGTCCATCCCGGAGACGACGTCCTGGAAGTGATCCAGGTCGGAGTCGAGCGCGGTGATCACCCACGCGCTCGCTTCCGTGAACTTGAACACGGTCCCGTCGCCGACCATCTTCCCGTTCTCGTCGCAGAAGGGCGCGTAGCGAACCTGGCCGATCTCGAGCCCGAGCATGTCGTTCGTGAAGATCCGATCGGCGGCCGCGAGGGCGTCCGGGCCCGAGAAGTCCCACTTGCGGAGCGGCGACTCGTCCCAGACGCCGACCGCCTCCCGCACGGTCCGGTGCTCGGCAGCCGGATCGCCGAAGTGGTTGGGCCAGCACCAGCCTTCCCACTCCGTGAAGTCGGCGCCGAGGTCCCGCTGCATGCGGTCGAACGCCGTCCGGATCGTCCCTGCCTCGGTGCTCATGCGCCCTCCTCGTCCGTGAGGTGCCAGCCTAAAGCGTGCGAGAGAGCTTCTGCGTGATCGAGCAGCTGCCGGAGCGCCGCCTGCATGGCGTCGCGGTCGAAGCGCGAGGCGGGGCCCTGGACGCCTAGGACGGCGACGAGCTCCCCGCTGACGCCGAAGACCGGCGCCGCGAGCGCGCTCAGGTCCTCCTCCCGCTCTCGCACGGCGCGGGCCCAGCCGCGTCCGCGCACCCGGGCGACCTCGCGGGCGAGCGCCCCGGGGTCGGTGATCGTCCGCTCCGTGAAGGGGCGCAGCGGCGCCGGCGGGAGCGAGACGCCGCCCCAGGCGAGCACCACCTTCCCTGCCGCGGTCGCGTGCGCGACGCTGGGTCGTCCGAGCTGCGCGACGCTCTGCACGGACGAGGGGCTCTGGACGAACTCAATCGTGACGGCGTCCGCTCCGCCCGGCACCGAGATCGTGGCCGTCTCACCCGTGCCCTCCACGAGCTCGCTCAGGTGCGGTCGCGCGAGAGCGCGAAGGTCGAGCCGGGCGAGGGCGGCGTGGCCCAGCTGCACGAGCCGGATTCCGAGCCGGTAGCGCCCGCTTCCGGGCGCGTGCTCCACGAGACCGCCGGCCGCGAGCGTCCCGAGCGTCCGGGAGACGGTGCTCGCGCTCAAGCCCGCTCGGCGGGCGAGCTCGTTCGTACCGAGCCCGGCGGCGTCCTGGGCGAGGAGATCGAGGAGCGCCACGGCACGCTCCACCGCGGCCACGTGCCGCGTTGCCGGCTTTCCCGTCCGAGCCATGCTACCGTCAGCATGATAGATTGAAACGCTATTGCCGAGGAGGCAATTGATGGCGTCGCAGCTCCGATCCGCGCCCTACGTCGTCGTCGGCGCCGGCATCCATGGACTCTCGACCGCATACCACCTTGCGAAGGAGCTGCGGGCGCGCGGGCTCGGCTCCGGCCGCGACGTCGTCGTCCTCGAGAAGTCCCAGCCGGGCGCGGGTGCGTCCGGGATCGCCTGCGGGGTCGTCCGCAACAACTACTTCCAGCCGGCGATGAGCGAGCTCATGCAGGCCTGCGTGGAGGTGTGGGAGTCCGATCCGGAGGCCTACGCCTACCAGCCGGTCGGGTACGTCGCGCTGGGGCCGCCGGTGCAGGAGTCCGACCTGGCGGAGACCTTCGAACGGCAGGAGCGGATCGGCTATCGCTCGACGTTCCTGAGCGGCGAGAGCGAGGTCGACCGGCACATGAAGGGGCTCTTCCCCGACTGGCGGGCGCAGGGCGTGACCGCGTGCCTCCACGAGCACCAGGGGGGCTTCGCCTTCAACCGGGACTCGGTCGAGGGTCTCGCGGCGAAGGCCCGCTCCGCGGGCGTGGAGATCCTCGCCGGCGTCGAGGTGACTGGGCTCGAGTCAGGTTCCGACGACTCCGTACGCGCGGTCGAGACGAGTCGCGGCCGGGTCGCCGTGGGCGAGCAGCTCGTGCTCGCGCCGGGGCCCTGGGCCAGGAGCTTCTGGGCCATGCTCGGCCTGCCGGAGACGGTCGACGTGCGCACCCCGGACGGCGAGGTCGTCTCCGACCGGCCGATGTGGACGTACTGGAACCTGCAGGAGGGCGAGATCACGGTCGATCCGCAGGTGTTCGCCACGGCGGACGGAGGCGCGCCGCCGGTCATCCACCTCGACACCGATGCGCCGCTCTACACGGATGAGGGCGAGCTCGTCACCGACGAGCTCTGGGGCATCTACTACAAGCGCGACCGTCACGGCGTCCAGGGCGGCGCCTCGCCGCTCGTCGTCGAGGGCGACGTCGAGCTCGATCCGTACCCGTCGACGACCGACGTCGACCCGGCCTTCCCGGACATGTGGTGCGCCGCGCTCTCGCACGCGATGAGCCGGTTCGAGGGCTGCCGGCCGCTCTACAAGCAGGCTCGCTCGGGAGGCGTCGGCGCCTTCACGGTCGACAACTTCCCGGTGTTCGACTACCTGCGCCCCAACGTCTACGCAATCCTCGACTCGAACCACGGCTACAAGATGATCGGCGTGGGCCGCGAGGTAGCGAAAGTGCTCGTGGGCGAGCACTCGAGCCTCCTCTACCCGTTCCGCTTCGAGCGCTTTGCCACGGGCGACCTGCACCCGGTCTCGAACTCGCCCTACCCCTGGAGCTGACCGGCGGCTCAGGAGGCGAGCGCGACGCGGACGTCGTGCACGAGGTTCTGAGGCGTCAGGTCGGCCCCGGTGTGGAGCGTTGCCGCCCAGACGCCCGAGGGGTCGTAGATGCGGACCGGGGCGGAGTGGAGATCGTCGCTCCCCGAGTCGGCGGAGGGGAGCACGCCGAACGCGTCCCAGAGCGGCCGCAGCTCCGCCTCCGGAGCGACGACGTAGCGCAGGGCGTCCTCCGCGCCCCGGCTCGCGAGAAAGCGTCGCACGCTCGCGGGCGTGTCCTCCGCGGGGTCGACGCTGACCGCCAGCGCGACCACCCGCTCGCGCTCCTCGGGCGTGAGACGCTCGAGCCCGTCCGCGACGGCGGACGCGATGAGCGGGCAGGACTCCTCGCATTGCGTGTCCAGGAAGGTGACGAGAGCGACCTTCCCGCGCAGATCCTCTGTACGGATCATGTCTCCGTCCTGGTCGGCGAGCCTGAGCTCGGGCAGCTCGATCCCTTCCGGAGGGAGGCTTCCCCGAAAGTCGCCCTCCGGCTCGCCGTCGCCCGCGAACGCGAAGAGGCCGACTGGCACCGCCGCGGCGACGACGGCCAGGACGGCGAGGGCGAGGACGCGGGTCTTGGTGCTCATCAGGCGACATCTGGACCCTAGTCACGCCGAGTGAGCCGCGCGCCGATCCCGCTCCTCCGGCTCGGGCTCCTCCAGGCCGAGGCGGCGGGCCAGCCAAGCCTTCGTCGTCGCCTGGAGGAGAAGCGTCACGACGACGGCGAGCGCAACCACCGTGAGGAGCTCCGACTCCTGGCGCACCCCTTCGGCGACGAGCACGCCCACGAGCGCGGCCGGGACGACACCTGTCTCCCGCGTCCACGCGAGGAAGACGAGCTCCTCGCGGCGCCAGCGCCCTCTGCGGTCGGGCAGGAGGCAGAGGAGGACCGTCAACGGGCGGGCGAGGAGGATGAGGGCGGCGAGGGTGGCCAGGGCGGGGAGGCCCTCGTCGGCGATCGTGTCGAAGGGCAAGCTCGCGCCCAGAGTGATGAAGACGAAGATGACCACGATGTCCGCCGTCGCGCGCGTAAGGGCACGCAGCTCTTCCTCGCGGCGAGTGGTCATGCCGAGGCGCAACTCGTCCATGTTGCCGACGATGAAGCCCGCCAGGAAGGCGCCGAGGTAGCCGCTTCCGCCCGCATAGTCGATCGTGAAGTAGGACGCCGCGACGACGAGCAGGACCCGAGGACGGGCGATTCGCGCCAGACTCCGAAGCGCCGGGTGCAGAGTGCGAGCGCCAGGGCGATCCCGAAGGCCGCGCCGAGCGCGGTCGAGAGCACGAGGTCGAGCACGAACTCGCCGACCGGCGCCGCGAGCGAGCCCCCGTTCTCGACCACGAAGGCGCTGAGCGCAAGGGCGAGGACGGCGCCGGTCACGTCGTTGAGCGCCGACTCGGCCACGATCGTCTGGGCTACCTTCGGCCGCACCCGCAGGCGTTCGAAGAGCGGGATGAGGATGGCCGGGTCGGTCGAGGCGAGCACGGCCCCGATGAGGAGGCCGACCTCGATCGGCACGTCGAAGGCGAGCGCGGCGATCGAGCCGGTCACGAGCGCGGTGAGCAGGACGCCCGGAACGGCCAGCAGCCCGACGCCCAACGCGACGGGCCGGAGCACGCTCACGTGGAGTCCGAGCCCGCCGTGGAAGAGGATGAACGAGACGCCGAGGGTGAGGAGCAGCTGCACGCCGACCGAGTCGAGCGGGAGGTCGAGGGCATCCAGGGCCTCGGGACCGAGGAGCACGCCGGCGCCCAGCAGGACGACCATGCGCGGAGCCGGAGCAGGCCGGCGAGGAGCTCGGATACCAAGCCGGCCGCGAGCAGGATCGCGAGGGTCTCGATGACGTCCCGCGCCGGCACGCGCGGAAGTCTGGACCTCGCCGAGGACGCTTGCGCCCCGGCGCGCGGTAGCGCACGATGCCTGCGTGCTCATGTTCTTCCTGATCCCGCGGGCGCCGGACCTGATCGTCCTCCTGACGCTCGCGATTGCCCTCTACCTCACCGTGATCGAGCTCAGGGAGATGAATCCCAGGCCGCACTGGAAGTGGTGGTCCTGGTGGCTCTCGCTCGTCTTCCTCACCCACTTCGTCGGCTATCTCGGCCTCCGTGGATTCGTCGTCTTCCGACGCTGGCAGCGGGCGCGGGCTTAGGGACCGCCCGCTCGGCAAGGTCGCGCTCCTCCTTGCCGTCCTCCTGCTCGCCTTCCTCGCCTCGCGGAGCTGCGCCTCGCGTGAGACCGAGATCTCGCGTGACGAGGCCGTCGAGATCGCCCGCGGCGAGATCGACTTCGAGCCCGACCGGGTCGCCGTGCGCTTCGTCCCCCGGGGCGTGCAATCGCGGCCGTCCTGGGCGGTCTCCCTTTCGACGGAGGACGCCGAGGGCGTCCTCGAGCGCGTCACCGTCGTGGTCGTCGACGGGCAGACGGGCGACGTCGCGGAGGTGCGCGAGCAAGGATAGGCCGTCCCGGCGGTATGTGGACTCTCTACACCCCTTGCACCCGAAAGGTGGGCGCCCGGAACCTGGGAGCCGTCCGGCCCGTCTCGTAGGTTGGTCCCCGCTCAGTGTTAAGCGGAGCTTTCGTGGCGTGCGTCCCTAGGAGGGCCTGCTGATGGCGTCCCTGCTGGCTCAGGCACCGGCGGTCGAGGAGCAGCTCGGTCTCGACAGCGCGATTCTCGCCGAGCAGTTCTACTTCTTCACCGTCGTCGTCATGTGGCTGATCCACGTCGGATTCATGGCGTACGAGGGCGGCGCCTCGCGGCGCAAGAACGTCATGTCCACGGCGATGAAGAACATCCTCACGATTGCCGTCGTGACGCCGAGCTTCTACTACTTCGGCTGGTACATCTACGGCTGCTTCCAGCACGGCGGCCCGGCGGAGGGACACGCCGGCCCCTCCGAGCTCGAAGGCTTCTGCGGCGCCACGGCTCCCTGGTCGGACGCGATGGGCCCGAACCTCCAGGACCACATCAGCGCCGTCTTCTTCCTCGCGTTCCTCCTCTTCTCCTGGACGACGGGCTCGATCATGTCCGGAGCGGTCATCGAGCGGATCCGCCTCTCGGCCTACCTCATCCTGACGGTGCTCCTGGGATCGGCCGTCTGGATCATGGACGCCGCCTGGGGCTGGAGCTCCGGCGGCTGGCTCGTCACGAACTACGGCTTCCACGACGCCATCGCCTCGCTCGTCGTCCACGGCGTCGCCGGAGCGTTCGCCTTCGGCGTCCTCCTCAATCTCGGTCCACGCATAGGCAAGTACGACCGGGAGGGGAGAGCACGGACGTTCAGAGGTTTCAACACGCACCTGACGTTGATGGGCCTGCTGCTCATCTTCACGGGCTTCTACGGCTTCTACGCCGCCTGTCTCGTCATCCAGTCGACGGTGCAGCCCGGCTGGCTCAACATCTACCTCTCGCCGTCGACGCTCGGAGCAATCGCCTTCGTGATCACATTCGGCTTTGCCGGCGGCTTCACCGGGGGCTGGTTCGCGAGCAAAGGCGACCCGTTCTGGACGCTGTCCGGCGGGCTCGCCGGCGTGATCGCGGTGTCGGCCGGCGCCGATGTCTACCACCCGTCGCTCGCTTACATCCTCGCCGTGTCGGGCGGGATGGTCGCCGTCTGGAGCGGCACCTGGATCGAGCGCAAGCTGCGTGTCGACGACGCCGTCGGGGCGGTCGCCGTCCACGGCGTCTGCGGCTTCTACGGCGTCCTCCTCGTGGGGATCTTCGCCGGCGGGTTCCCGACCGGGCTGAACAACGTCGAGACCTCGCTCGGCGGGCAGCTCATGGGCATGCTGGCGTTCTTCCCGCTCGCCTTCCTGCCCGGTTTCATCGTCAGCTGGCTCCTGAAGAAGGCGAACCTCCTGCGCGTCCCGCCCGAGGTCGAGCTCGAAGGCCTCGACATGGCGGAGTTCCAGGCGGACTTCTTCCCCGAGTTCGAGCGCGTGCCCGAAACGGTCGTGCTGCCGACCGGGGAGGAGGTCGAGTCGGCGCCCGTGCTGCTCGAGGCGTTCGCGGACGTCAACGGCCACCGGCCTGGAGTCACCGCCGGTGAGGAAAGGAGGCTCCGGTGATCGACAGCTTCCCGTTCGACGAGTGGAACCTCGAGGAGATCAGCGCGTTCTGGACCTTCGGGCCGGGCGGCTCCACGGGCACGTACGTCCTGACCGTCCTCGGCATCATCGTCATGGTGGCGGCGATCATCGGCTGGGTGTGGCTCGAAAACAAGAAGCTGAGGGCACAGGCCGAGCTTCTGCGGGCGGCGGGGGGAATGCCGGCTCCGGGAGGCGTCCCGCCGGGTCCCGGGCCGAGCCAGCCTCCGCTCGCGGGACCGTCGACCGAGCCCGGCGAGTAGGAAGGAGAAGCGGATGTTCAAGGACCGACCTCGTGAGCGCCAGATCGAGTTTCCGCCCATGCAGACCCACCCTTCCCTCGTCACCGCCGTCTCGCTGGGCCTCTCGCTCGCCTGCATCGTCGTCGTGATCATCATCCTGCTCGTCCATCCGAGCGGGTCCTTCATCGGACCCTGGTAGAAGCAGTGCTTCACAAGGTGGTATAAGGAGACCAATGTCCCGACTCTTTCTTCATTGCGGCCTCTGCGGGCGCCAGCAGGCGGACGGGCTTCTCTCGCGCGGGTTCTGGGGCCACCTCGAGACGGGGAACGGCACCCCGCTTCGGGCCTGCCCCACGTGCAAGGAGCAGCACACGGACTGGGAGACGCGGCTGCTGGGTCTCGGCGACCCCTCCGCGTACGACGAGTCCTCGTTCGGCCCCGCGTACGGCGTCGGCGCCTAGCCCTCACTAAGCCGGCAGGCTGCCCGCCGCGCGGGCGAGCTGCCGCGCAGCCTCGACGGCGTTCCGCAGGAGCCAGACGTCCGTAATCGGGCCGACCCCGCCCGGCACGGGCGAAACCGCCCCGGCCTTGGCGGCGACGCTCTCGAAGTCGAGGTCGCCGACGAGGCGCACCTTGCCGGTCTCGGGGTCGTTCACCGGGTTGATGCCGACGTCGACCGCGACGACGCCCTCCTTGACCATCTCTCCTGTCACGAGGCGCGGCACGCCGGCGGCGACGACGAGAACGTCCGCGGCGGCCGTGTGCTCCTCGAGGCGCCCCGCCTCCGACGTGAAGTGGTGGCAGGAGACGACGGTCGCGCCGCGCGCGAGCCCGAGCCAGAGGGCGGGTTTGCCGACGTTGTTGGAGCGGCCGACGAGGACGAGGTCGAGCCCGTTGTAGAAGGTGGCCGGATCCCGGCCGCTCTCCTCGACGTAGCGGTCGAGCATGTAGAACACGGACGCCGGCGTCGAGGGCGTGAAGCGGGGCTGCCCGAGGGCGAGCAGGCCGGCGTTCTCGGGGTGCACCGCCTCCACGTCCTTGAGCGGGTGCAGCATCCGGTAGACGTCGGCCTCGGACACCTGTTGCGGAAGCGGCCGGAGGATGAGGATCCCGGAGACGCGCGGGTCGGTATTG
>DASQWP010000281.1:0-17537 GCA_035640195.1 Gaiellaceae bacterium
CCGTGATCACGCTCGGGCGGCGCGCCGGCGGGGGCGAGCTCCACGTCCCCGAGGGCGCGGACGTGGAGATCGTGGACACCGACCGGGGCGGCAAGTCGACTTATCACGGGCCGGGGCAGCTCGTCGCCTACCCGATCCTCGACCTCAACCGGCACGGGCGCGACGTCCGCAAGTACTGCCGCGACCTCGAGGAGGCCGTCATCAGGACGCTGGCGGCCTTCGAGCTCGACGCAACCCGCCTCGAAGGCCTCACCGGCGTCTGGCTCGAGGGGCCCCCGCGGAAGATCTGCTCCATCGGCGTCCACATCTCGCGCTGGATCACGACGCACGGCTACGCCCTCAACGTCGACCTCGACCCGGCCCCCTTCACGGAGTGGATCACCGCCTGCGGGCTCGAGGACGCCTCCTTCACGACCATGACCGGCGAGCTGGGCCGGCGGCTCACGGTGGACGAGGTCCGGCCCGCGGCCGCCGCCGCGCTCGGGGAGGTCTTCGGCCTCGCGCTGGAGGAGCTTCCCGCGGAGGAGGGGGCCGGCCTCTGGCCTCAGCCCGCCCACGAGCGCATCGCGGCGAAGCCGATGCGTGCTACACGTTCGGGGGAGGCGATCGGCGTTGAACAAGTCCCCGCGCGTGGCTGAGGCGGCCCCGAAGGAGGAGGCCCGCGAGGGAACCATGGGGTCCCCCGCGCTGAGGTCCCGGCGCGTAGCTGAGCGGCCTCGCCGGCCCGAGTGGATGAAGGTCCGCGCTCCGAGCGCCGACTCGCGTTACTTCGAGGTCCGCGAGCTCATCCACGGGCAGGGCCTGCACACGATCTGCGAGGAGGCGCGCTGCCCGAACATCGCCGAGTGCTGGGGCCGGGGCACCGCCACCTTCCAGATCCTCGGCGACACCTGCACGCGCGCCTGCCGCTACTGCTACGTCAACTCGGGCCGGCCCGAGCACCCACCCGACCCGCTGGAGCCGCTTCGTCTCGCGCAGACGGCAGCGCAGATGGGGCTCAGCCACGTCGTCGTCACGTCCGTCGACCGCGACGACCTCCCCGACCGCGGGGCAGGGCACTACGCGGCCACCATCCGTGCGCTCAAGGCCAAGCTCCCCGAGACCTCCGTGGAGGTTCTCACCCCCGACTTCCTGAACGTCGAGGAGGAGGCCCTCCGCACCGTGCTCGCCACCCGGCCGGAGGTCTTCAACCACAACATCGAGACGGTCCGCCGCCTGCACCGCCGAATGCGCGGCGCCAAGGCCTCGTACGACAAGGCGCTCTGGCTCCTCCGCCGCGCCAAGCAGCTCGCCGACTACCCCGTCCTGACGAAGTCAGGGATCATCGTCGGGCTCGGCGAGACGAACGAGGAGGTCGTGGAGACGATGCGCGACCTCCGCACGCACGGCGTGGACGTGGTCACGATCGGCCAGTACCTCCAGCCGTCGTCGAAGCACGCGACGATCGACCGCTGGGTGCACCCGGACGAGTTCCGCTGGTTCCGCCAGCAGGGTGAGGCGCTCGGCTTCGGCTCCGTCTTCTCGGGGCCGCTCGTCCGTTCCTCCTACCGCGCGGACGAGCAGCGCCACGCGGCCGAGACGGGCCGCGGCGCGGTCGCGCTCTGAGCTCCACGGTCGCCTACCGGGCGATCGGAGCAGGCTCGAGATCGGCGAGATAGCGGCGCAGCAACGGATTGACGATCCTCCACCGCCGTGGCCGCGGCTGCTCGATGAAGCCGCCGCGACGAAGCGCCGTCACGGCCCGGTGAGCCTCGCGGTCGTCGAGCTCCCGGTAGGGCTCGTCCCCGAGGGCGATCCGGCGGGCGACGACGAGACCGAGCTTGTGCGCGCGCCTGATGCGCTCGACGGCCTGCTCGTTCACGGCGGCGTCGCCTTCGAGCGCCAGTGCGAGCCCCTGGGTCACGAGCGCGAGGTCGATGCTCCGTTCGTTCAGCATGATCGAGACGAGGTGCGTCTTCTGCGCGATCAGCATCGTCGCGCGCGGGTGCAGCTCGCCGAGCTCGATCAGGCGGTCCAGCGCATCGGCGTCGGCCTCGCAGCCGTCCGCGGCAAACCGCTCGGCCAGCCCCACACGCCAGGCGTCTGCTTCGATCGGAGCCAGGGTGTAGAAGCTTCCGAACTGCGCGAAGGCCTTGCTCTCAGGCGCGAAGAGGTCGCGCATGACGCTCTCGACGCTGCCGGCGAACAGGAAGCTGACCTCGTCCGAGCGCTGGAAGACCGAGCGCATCCGCTTGGTCAGGCGATCGGGATCGCCGTACGGCTTCCTGGGATTGACGAGCTCCTGGAACTCGTCGAAGAAGACGATCACGTGCTTCCCGTCGATCCGGGCGATCCGGTTCGGCAGCTCGAGCGCGTAGGTGAGGTACTTGTCGGGGTCGCGTGCGGCGAGCTCGGGCCGGAAGGCGATCTCGACGTCCTCCCCGAGCTCGCTCTTGATCTTGATCTCGGCCGACTGCTCGGCGACGCCGAGCACGGCCCGCCCGGCGCGCCGCGTCCGGTGGAGCAGGCGCCGGATCGCCGAGCGGTTCGCAATCGTTCCCGTCACCAGCGCCTCGGCCAGCTGAGCCGCCGTGGGAATGCGAAAGAGGTCGACGGCCACGGTGTACATGCCCTTGGAGCGGGCCAGCGTGAGCGCCGCCTCGCAGACGCTCGTCTTCCCGGTCCGGCGAGGCCCCGCGATGACGAGATTGGTTCCCGCCATGACCGTCGTGGCCACGCGCTTGACGTCGGCGGAGCGGCCGATCATCTGGCTCGCGGGGATGGGGTGATCGGTCGGGAAGAGATCGCCGCTTCGCAGACGCCGGGCCACGAGACGAGTGTACACCACAGAAGATGCCGTGTTACACCACTAGGCTTGTGGTGGCGGCAGACAATTGGAGAGGTGTCGCGAGCGCTAGCGAGCGTGCGGCCGCGCCATGGCGCGGTAGTCCAGGGCCTGCTCGAGGACCTCCTCCTCCACGCCGGCCTCGCGCGCGACCTCACGCAGGGAACGACCCGAGCGCGCTGCCTCCTGCACGATCTCGGTCGCCCGGTCGTACCCGATGTACGGATTGAGCGCGGTCGCGGCCGAGAGCGTCAGCTCGGCGTAGCGCTCGCATGTCTCCCGGTTCGCCTCGAGCCCGTCGATGCACTTCTCCGCGAGGAGCCGGGCGGCGCTCGCGAGGAGCCCGATCGACCCGAGGAGGTTGCGGGCCATCATCGGAACGAAGGCATTGAGCTCGAAGTGGCCCTGCATCCCGCCGACGGCGATCGCGGCGTCGTTTCCGATCACCTGCGCGGCCACCTGGGTCACGACCTCCGGGATGACCGGGTTCACCTTGCCCGGCATGATCGAGCTGCCCTTCTGGAGCTCGGGAAGCTCGAGCTCCGCGAGCCCGGCGCGCGGGCCGGAGCCCATCAGGCGGACGTCGTTGGCGATCTTCGTCAGCGAGACGGCCACCGTCTTGAGGGCGCCGGAGGCCTCGACGAGCGCGTCGCGTGCGGCAGTCGCCTCGAAGGCGTCAGCGGGCGGCAGGATCGTGAGCCCCGTGTCCTCGGAGAGGCGCCGGCGCGCCCGCTGCGCGAACTCGGGATGCGTGTTCAAGCCGGTGCCCGTCGCGGTGCCGCCGAGCGGGATCTGCCCGACCCGCTCGAGCGTCGCCTCGACGCGTGCGATCCCCTGGCGCACCTGGGTGGCGTAGCCGCCGAACTCCTGCCCGAGGGTGACCGGGACCGCGTCCATCAGGTGCGTCCGCCCCGACTTGACGACGTCGGCGAAGTCCCCTGCTTTCCGCTCGAGCGCCTCGGCGAGCGTCGCGAGGGCAGGAAGCAGATCGTGGACGAGCTCGTCGAGCGCGGCCAGGTGCACGGCGGAGGGGAAGACGTCGTTCGACGACTGGCACATGTTCACGTCGTCGTTCGCGTGGACGTCGTCGCCCGCGAGCGAGGCGATGACCTCGTTCGCGTTCATGTTCGAGGACGTCCCCGAGCCCGTCTGGAAGACGTCGATCGGGAACTGCTCGTCGAACTCGCCTGCCGCCACGCGGTCGGCGGCGGCGGCGATCCGCTCGGCTTTCTCCGCTTCGAGAAGCCCGAGCTCCGCGTTCACACGCGCGGCGGCCGCCTTCAGGCGGCCGAGCCAGCGGGCGACCGAGACGGGAATCGGCTCCCCGGAGACCTGGAAGTTCTCCACCGCCTTGCGCGTCTCGCCGCCCCAGAGCTCTCTGGGCGCCGTCTCGCTCACGACCCGGAGTCTACTGCCGTGCCGGCGGCTAGTCCGTCGAGTACTTGGGCTGGACCTTCTCGCCGCGGATGCGGGCGATGGCCTGGTTGGCGGCGATGGCCGCCTCGCCCATGCCGATCGTGATGAGCGTGATCTTGCCTTCGTAGCCCGCTACGTCCCCGGCCGCGTACACGCCCGGGAGCGACGTGTCCATCGTCTTCGGGTCGACGAGGATCTGACGCTTGCCGTGCAGCTCGAGGCCCCAGTCTGCGATCGAGCCCAAGTGGGAGTGGAAGCCGAGCAGGGTGATGAGCGCATCGCAGTCCACGTCGAAGGACTCACCCGTGGACGTGTTCTCGACGGTTACGGCCTGGATCGACCCATCGCCGCGGACGTCCTTCACCTCGGCCGGGACGCAGATGCGCACGTTGCCCTGCTCTTCGAGCTCGCGCGCCTCCTTGACGGACGTCTCGAGCGCGCGGAAGCGCTCGCGCCGATGGACGAGCGTGATGGGGAGTCGGGCGGTGTCCTGGAGGCCGAGCGTCCAGTCGAGCGCCGAGTCGCCGCCTCCGACGATGACGCACGACTTGCCGCGGAAGACGTCCTTCCGACGGACGAAGTAGTGAAGCCCGCGTCCCTCCCAGTCGTCGATGTCCTCGATCTCGAGCTTGCGCGGCTCGAAGGCGCCGTGGCCCGCGGTGACGATGAGCGCCCGGGTCGGGAAGGACTTCCCGCCGTGCGTCGTAAGGACGAGGAGCTCCTCCCCGTTCATCCCGACGCGCTGGAGATCCTTCACCTCCTCGTTCACGTGGACGTCGGCGCCGAACTGAAGACCCTGCTCGACGCAGAGGTCGACGAGCTTCTGGCCCTGGACCTTCGGATGGCCGGCGACGTCGTAGACGTGCTTCTCGGGGTAGACCGCCGCCACCTGGCCGCCGAGCTGGCCCAGGCTCTCCACGATCCGGACGGAGGCGTCCCGATGGCCGGCGTAGTAGGCGGCCGCCAAGCCGACGGGACCGGCTCCGATGATGGTCACGTCGACGACGTGCTCGGTCATGCGGGCTTAGGTTAGCGGCGGTGCGAAGCGGCGCAGCTCAGTGGCTGCAGCCGGAGCCGCAGCCGCCGGCGGCATGCGCCTCGACCGGCTCGCCCTCGGTCGCTTCGTCCTTCGCCTGGAACGAAGAGCCACAGCCGCAGGCCGCCGTCACGTTCGGGTTGTTGATGGCGAACCCGGCGCCCATGAGGGCGTCGACGAAGTCGATCTCGGAACCGGTCAGGTAGGGCGCGCTGAACGGGTCGATCACGACCTTGACGCCGTGCATCTCGATCTCGTTGTCCCCGTCCTGGGGCCCGCGGTCGAAGCCGAGGGCATACTGGAAGCCCGAGCAACCGCCTCCCTGGATGGCCACCCGGAGCACGGAGACGCCGCCCTCCTGCTCCTCCGCCATGAGCTCCTTGATCTTGCTCGCGGCCTTCTCCGTGACGGTGACCATGTCGTCTGAGTGTAGCAACGTCCTCCGTTGGCACGGCACCGGGACTTTGTGACCCTCGTTGCAGGTATAACTTCCCCGCTCAGAGGCCCTTTTTCGACGGGCGACGTGCTGGGCTTGTGAGCGGTAGGATGCCCGTCGTGCAGGCCGTGGTGCTCGCTGCGCTCGACGACTGGTTTCCCTTCCTCGTCTACGCGTTCTTCGCAGCGGCGATCCCGGCCTCCATGCTCGTCTTCTCGTTTGTCTTCGCGACGCGCCGCCGGGGGACGCGCGCGCCCAGAGCGCAGCGGATGCCCTTCGAGTCGGGCGTCTCGACGGGACCGCCGCAGCAGCAGCGGTTCACGGTCAGCTTCTATCTGACCGCGATGATCTTCATCGTCTTCGACATCGAGGTCGTCTTCCTCTATCCAATCGCGGTCGTCCTTGGCGACGTGGGCTGGTACGCCGTGGGGGCGTTCGGCTTTTTCATCTTCATGCTCGCCCTCTCGTTCGTGTACGACTGGAAGAAGGGCGGGCTCGAGTGGCGGTGAAGAAGCGCCTGGCCGACTACGGGCTCCAGTCGGAGCGCACGCTCATGCGCAAGAAGGGACCGAGCGTCTTCGAGCGCGAGCTCGGGGCGGAGGACATCGAGGACCGCCTCATGCTCACGACCGTGGAGAAGGCCGTCGCCTGGGCGCAGGGCCATTCCATCTGGCCGGACACGTTCGGCCTCGCCTGCTGCGCCATGGAGATGATCGCGGTCGTCTCCCCGCGCTACGACATCGCGCGCTTCGGCGCCGAGGTCTTCCGCTCGTCTCCGCGCCAGGCTGACCTCCTCATCGTCTCCGGGCGCGTCTCCCACAAGATGGCCGCGCCGCTCCGCCAGATCTACGACCAGATGCTCACGCCCAAGTGGGTCATCGCCATGGGCGCGTGCGCGAGCTCGGGCGGGATGTTCTCGAACTACGCCGTCCTCCAGGGGGTGGACAAGATCGTGCCGGTCGACGTCCACGTCCCCGGCTGCCCCCCGCGGCCGGAGGCGCTGCTCGAAGGAATCGTCCGCCTGCAGGAGAAGGTCGTCGCCGGGGTCCCGCCGGCGTACGAGGTCCGCGGAGTCGCCCAGTGAGCTGGGAGGCGGTGCCCGGGTTCGTCGAGGAGCGCGAGGCATACGGCGAGGCCACGGTCGTCGTCGCCCCCGACCGCCTGCTCGAGGCCGCGCGCTTCGCGCGCGACGAGCTCGGCTTCAACTTCCTTTCCGACATCACGCCGGCGGACTATCTCGGCTGGAACCGGGAGCGGGTGGCCGGCCACTGGGGCGACGCCCGAGGGCGCGACATCAACGCGCCCGGCTCCTGGGGGCTCCAGTCGCAGCCCACTCCGAGGCCGAAGCGGTTCTCCGTGTCCTACCACCTGCTTCAGCTCCAGTCGGGTGCGCGGGAGGCGCCGCGACTCCGCCTCCAGGTCTGGCTCGACGAGGGCGAGCCGGTGCCGAGCGTGGTCGCCGTCTGGCCCACGGCCGACTGGCACGAGCGTGAGGCCTGGGACATGATGGGCATCCCCTTCGAAGGTCATCCCAACCTCGTTCGCATCCTCATGGACGACGACTGGGAGGGCCATCCGCTGCGGAAGGACTACCCGGTGGGCGGCGAGCCCGTCCGCTTCTCGGGCGAGGACTAGTGGCGATCGCCGAACGGCAGGCGATCTACGAGGGGACGCGCATTCCCTCGCCCATCCCCACCATCCTCCAGGTCGACCCGGCGCTCCGTGAGGAAGGCGACATCCTCCAGGTCAACTTCGGGCCGAACCACCCGTCCACCCACGGGGTCCTGCGGCTCGTGGTCGAGCTCAACGGCGAGCAGGTCGTCGGGCTCAAGGCGATCGTCGGCTACCTGCACACCGGCTTCGAGAAGAACATGGAGCAGAAGACCTGGTGGAAGGCGATCACCTATCCGGAGCGGATCGACTACCTCTCCTTCCAGAACAACGAGCTCGTCTTCGTGCTCGCCATCGAGAAGCTGCTCGGCATCGAGCCCCCGGCGAAGGCCACGTGGATGCGGATGCTGCTGTGCGAGCTGACACGGATCCACTCCCACCTCATCTGGCTGGGAACCGCCGCGCTCGAGATCGGCGCGATCTCAATGCTCTGGTACTGCTTCCGCGACCGCGACGCGATCCTCGACCTGTTCGAGCTCGTCACCGGGGTGCGCATGCACACGCGCTACTTCCAGGCGGGCGGCCTCGCGGAAGACATCCCGCCCGGCTTCTACGACGAGTGCCGGAAGTTCGCGGACTTGATGCCCGCGCGGATCGACGACTACGAGGCGATCCTCGACCGTCAGCAGATCTGGCTCGAGCGGACGAAGGGCATCGGCCTGCTCTCGACGGAGGACGCCATCGCCCTCGGCCAGTCGGGGCCGGTGCTGCGCGCCTCGGGCGTGGACTGGGACCTCCGCAGGGCGGAGCCGCACCTGGCGTACGACCAGGTCGACTTCGAGGTCCCGGTCTACGGAAACGGGGACGTCTACGACCGCTACAAGGTGCACATGGACGAGATGCGCGAGTCCACGCGCATCGTCCAGCAGGCGCTCGAGGGGATGCCCGAAGGCCCGTGGATCGTGGACGACCGCAAGATCGTGCTCCCGCCGCGGCACGAGCTGCACACGTCCATGGAGAGCCTGATCCACCACTTCAAGCTCGTCACGGAGGGATACCGGGTGCCCGAGGGCGAGGTCTACGTCGCTGTCGAATCGCCCCGGGGCGAGCTCGGCTGCTACCTCGTCTCCGACGGCGGGCCGAAGCCGTGGCGGGTCAAGTTCCGCGCTCCCTCGCTCGTCGCGCTCGAGGCGACGGCGACGTGCATGAGCGACGCCCTCGTGGCCGACCTGATCGCCATCGTCGGCTCGCTCGACACGGTAATGGGCGAGGTTGATCGGTGATGGCGGAGCTGTACGACGAGATCCAGGCCGTCGCCGCGCAATACCCCTCGCGCCGCTCCGCAGTCATGCCGGCGCTCCGGCTCGCGCAGGAGCGGCACGGGGGCTGGCTCCCGGCCGAGGCTTTTCGCGAGGTGGCCGAAGCGCTCGAGCTGACACCCGCCTACTGCCAGGCCGTGGCGAGCTTCTACGACATGTACCACCTCGAGCCGGTCGGACGGCACATGGTCGAGATCTGCACGAACGTCTCCTGCGCGCTCGTCGGGGCTCAGCAGGTGCTCGAGGCCTTCGAGCGCGAGCTGGAGGTGAGCGCCGGCGAGACGACCGCGGACGGCGAGGTGACGCTCCGCACGGTCGAGTGCGCCGGGGGCTGCGGCTGGGGCACCGTCGTCGCGGTCGACCACCGCTACCGGGAGCCAGTCCGGCCCGAGGACGTGCCCGGGATCGTCAAGGAGCTCCGTGGCGCTTAGGGAGCTGCTCCTCGAGCACGCGGACGCCCGCGACCTGACGAGGCTTTCGGAGTACGAGGCCGTCGGCGGGTATGCGTCACTCCGCAAGGCGGTGGGGATGGAGCGTCAGGCCGTGCTGGACGAGCTACTCGCCGCCAACGTGCGCGGACGCGGAGGGGCCGGGTTCCCGATGGGCCGCAAGGCGAGCTTCCTGCCCCAGCCCGGAGACACGCCCAACCCGATCTACCTCGTCGCCAACGCCGACGAATCGGAGCCGGGCACCTTCAAGGACCGCGAGATCATGCTGCGGATCCCGCACATGTTCGTAGAAGGCGTGGTGATCGCCGGCTACACGATCGGGGCGAGCTACGCGTTCATCTACCTGCGAGGCGAGTACCTGACGGAGTTCGAGGTCTTGACCGCCGCCCTCGAGGAGGCGCGCAAGGCCCGGCTCGTCGGCAAGGACGTGCTCGGGTCGGGGTGGGGGCTCACCGTCGTCGTGCACCGAGGCGCCGGCGCCTACATCTGCGGGGAAGAGACCGCCCTGCTGGACTCGCTCGAGGGCCGGCGCGGGCAGCCGCGGACGAAGCCGCCCTTCCCGGCCATCTCCGGCCTCTACGCCTCGCCGACCCTGATCAACAACGTCGAGACGCTGGCCACCGTGCCGAAGATCCTCGAGCTGGGCGGCGCACGGTACGCGCAGCTCGGCGTCGAGAACTCCGCAGGGACTCGCGTCTTCTCCCTGTCGGGGAACGTCGTCCGGGGCGGCAACTACGAGCTCGAGATGGGAACGACGCTCCGCGAGCTCGTCCACGACATCGGGGGCGGCATCCCCGACGGCCGCGAGCTCAAGGCGATCATCCCCGGCGGCTCCTCGGTGCCGGTCCTATCGGCCGACGAGGTCGACACGCCGCTCGACTTCGACGCGATGGCGGAAGCGGGGACGATGCTCGGCTCGGGGGGCGTCATCGTCATCGACGACCGGTGCTGCATGGTGCAGCTCGGCCTCCGCGTGGCGCAGTTCTACATGCACGAGTCGTGCGGCAAGTGCACCCCGTGCCGGGAGGGGACGCGCTGGATGGTGCAGCTCCTGCGCAGGATCGAGGACGGGGAGGCCTCGCAGGGCGAGCTCGACGTCCTCCTGAACGCGTGCGATCGGATCCTGGGCAACTGCCTCTGCCCGCTCGGCGACGCGGCCGCCATGCCGGTCGCGAGCTACGTCGCCAAGTTCCGCGAGGAGTACCAGCGCCACATCGACGAGGGCGGGTGCCCGTTCGGCGGCGAGTCGTCGCTCGACCGCGTGCTGGCGCCGGTGGACCAGCACCATGGGCGCGTGCGCGGCGAGATCGAGGTTCCGACGCACGCATGACACGCCCAACGCCAGCCCCTCGCCCGGGGCCACCGCGGTCCTCCCTCCGCTTCGAGCGTAGCGCCGGCGAGCGCGCGTGTGTGCAACGCGTCGTGACGAGAGCGTGCCCATGAGCGCGCAACCCGAGCTCGTCAGCGTCACCGTCGACGGGCGGGAGATCCAGGTCCCGAAGGGCACCGGGATGATCGAGACAGCCGCCGCTGCGGGTGTCGAGATCCCCGTCTTCTGCTACGAGCCGCGGCTGGGCCCCCCCATCGGCGCCTGCCGCATGTGCCTCTGCGAGGTGGAGGGGATGCCGAAGCTCCAGGCCGCCTGCACCCTGACCGCCCAGGAGGGCATGGCCCTGAAGACCGCGCAGACGAGCCCCAAAGCCGCCGAGGGCCAGCACGCGATGCTCGAGTTCATCCTCCTGAACCACCCGCTCGACTGCCCCGACTGCGACAAGGGTGGCGAGTGTCCGCTCCAGGACCTCACCTTCCGCTTCGGGCCCGGCAACACGCGGATGCAGTTCCCGAAGCGCACCTTCGACAAGCCGGTCCCGATCTCCCCCCTCATCGCGCTCGACCGCGAGCGCTGCATCCTCTGCTACCGCTGCACGCGCTTCTCCGAGAACGTCTCCGAGGACGGCCAGCTCGTCGCCGTGAA
Source organism: Gaiellaceae bacterium (assembly GCA_035640195.1). Taxonomy (GTDB): domain Bacteria; phylum Actinomycetota; class Thermoleophilia; order Gaiellales; family Gaiellaceae; genus DASQWP01. The sequence continues at coordinate 11,067 of DASQWP010000281.1, forward strand.
CCGTGGCGCCCAGTCGCTCATCGCCACCTTCGAGGACGAGCCGTACCGCGCGCACTTCTCGGGCAACGTCCTCGAGCTCTGTCCCGTCGGCGCGCTCACCTCGACGACCTACCGCTTTCGGGCCCGCCCGTGGGAGATCCAGAACGTGCCCACCGTCTGCGGGCTCTGCCCCGTCGGCTGCAACGTCTGGGCGACGACGCGCGAGGGAAGGGTGGCGCGCGTTCTCTCCCGCAACCATCCAGAGGTCCACGAGGGCTGGCTCTGCGACAAAGGTCGTTTCGCCCACGACCATCTGGCCGCCCCCGACCGCATTCGCGCGCCGCTCCTGCGCGTTCGGCGCCGCGGCTTCGAGGAGGTCTCGCCCGAGCGCGCGCTCGACGAGGCGGCCCGCGGCCTTCGCGAGGCGGACGGACCGGTCGTCGTCGCTTTCTCCGGGGCGGAGACGGTGGAGCAGGCGGACGCGCTCGCTCGCATCGCCGTTGCGGGAGCGGGCGGCTGGTCGGCTCTCCTGCCCGACGACTGGGATCCGAGCCTCGAGGCCTTTCGGGCGCCCTTGTCGGACATCCGCGACGCCGACGTCTGCCTCGTCCTCGGCGACCATCCCGTGGAGGAGCGGGCGCCCATCGTCGACCTCTGGCTCCGCGCGGCCCGCCGCGGCGGCGCGGAGGTGATCACCGTGGGGCCCTCGGGATCCGTGCGGGCCGCGCCCGGCTCGGCCGCGCCGACATGCGCAGCGCTCCGCGCAGGAAAGGGCCTCCCCCGCGAGCTGCGAGAGACGTCGCGCGCCCTCCGACAGGCGAAGCGAATCGCGCTCGTCTGGTCGGAGGACGACCCGACGGGCGGAGGCCACGTCGGCGCGCTCGCCGACGAGCTCCGCGGGCGCGCCAAGGCCGACGTGGCCGTGTACGCGCTCCCCCGGACGCCCAACGGGCGCGGCGTCGCAGCCGCCTGGCACGCGGGCGGAGGCGTCGTCGCGGGCGAGCTTCCGGAGGAGATCGGCGCCCTCGTCGTGGCCGGCGACGAGGCCGCCCACGACCCCCGCGTGCTCGAGCTCGCCGGCCGGGCGCGCTTCGTCCTCGCCTTCGCCATGTTCCAGAGCGAAGTGACGAGCTGGTCGCACGTCGTCCTGCCCGCGACGAGCTACCTCGAGCGCGAGGGCACGTTCGTCAACCTCGAAGGGCGCCACCAGCGCCTCCGGCGTGCGGTCGTCCCGGCCGGGCCGGACGAGCTCGAGCTGCTCGCCGGCCTCGGAGAGCGCCTCGGCGTCCAGCTCGACCCCTGGGCGGCACCGTCCGCGGAAGGGCAGGCGAGGCTCGCTCCGCCCCACGAGTTCGCGTGGTCGCGGCCGGATCCCCAACCGCCGACTGCCCGGTCTGCGGCGCCCGGCCTCGAGCTCGTCCGCTACCGCCCGCTCTTCAGCGGCGCGGCCGTCGAGCGCGTCCCCCAGCTCCAGTTCCAGCGTCCGGCTCCCGAGATCGAGCTCGCTCACGAGGACGCCGTCACCCGCGGGATCGCGAACGAGGAGACCGTCGTCGTGACCTCCAACGGCACGTCGAAGGAGCTGCGAGCGCGGATCAGCCGGAGACTGCGCGCCGGCGTCGTGCGGGTGGCCGAGGAGCACGCACGCGGCCTGGAGGATCACGTCCAGGTGACCAAATGAACGAGCCCTGGTGGATCGACACGATCAAGGCGTTCCTGGTCATCAACATCGTGCTGGGCGCTTTCGCGTACTCCACTTGGCTGGAGCGGAAGCTGCTCGGGCGCATGCAGCTCCGCTACGGGCCGAATCGTGCCGGCCCGTACGGCCTCCTCCAGCCGATCGCCGACCTCGTGAAGCTCATCCGCAAGGAGAGCTTCTTCCCCACCCACGCGGTCGAGCTCCTCTACTTCGCTGCGCCGGTCGTCGCGGGCATGACCGCGCTCGCGGCCTTCAGCGTCATCCCCTTCGGAGGCGTGTGGGAGGTCGGCCCCTACGACGTCAGCGGGCGCGTGGTCGACGTCTCCATCGGGCTGCTGCTCCTCTTTGCGCTCGGCGCCGTCGGCATCTACGCCTTCCTCGTCGGCGGCTGGTCGAGCGACTCGAAGTTCTCGCTCCTCGGCTCCATGCGGACGGCCGCGCAGCTCGTCTCCTACGAGGTCTCGCTCGCGCTCTCGGTGCTGGGCGTGGTCCTGATGGCCCAGTCCCTCTCGCTGGTGGAGATCGTGGAGCGGCAGCAGGAGACGATCTGGTACGCCGGCCCGCAGCTCGTGGGCCTTCTCACCTTCTTCATCGCCGGCGTCGCGGCGACGAACCGCCCGCCCTTCGACCTCCCCGAGGCCGAGACCGAGCTCGTGGCCGGCTACCACACGGAGTACAGCGGCATGCGCTTCGGCCTCTTCTCCATGGCCGAATACATCAACATGATCACGCTCTCGGGCCTCGCCGTCACGCTCTTCTTCGGCGGCTGGGGCGGACCCGTACTTCCCGGGCCGCTCTGGTTTCTCGTCAAGCTCGCGCTCGTCGTCTTCGTCTTCATGTGGCTCCGCGCGACGCTCCCGCGCCTGCGCTACGACCAGCTGATGCAGTTCGGCTGGAAGGTCCTCCTCCCGGTTGCGACCGTCAACGCCGTCGGGACCGCGATCATCCTCACCTACGTGGACTGATGCCCCAGCCTTTCGACTCCTTCAAAGGGTTCGCGGTGACGTTTCGGCAGATGTTCAAGAAGCCGATCACGCAGCAGTATCCCGAGTACAAGCGGCCGGTCTACCCGCGCTTTCGCGGCCGCCACCGGCTCTGGCGGCACGAGAACGGGCTCGAGAAGTGCGTCGGCTGCTCGCTCTGCGCCGCGGCGTGCCCCGCCGACTGCATCCGCGTCGTCGCCGCCGAGAACACGGCGGACAACCGCGTCTCCCCGGGTGAGCGCTACGCGCGCATCTACGAGATCAACCTCTCCCGCTGCATCTTCTGCGGCTACTGCGAGCTCGCCTGTCCCTTCGACGCGATCACGCTCGAGGCCGAGTACGAGATCTCCGAGTACTCGCGCGACGACCTCATCTACACGAAGGACATGCTCCTCGCGGAGCCGGTGAAGCGGATGCCGGTCGCCGACCGCGAGCTCTACGACAGCCCCGTTCCCGTCTGGAAGTCCGAGTCGTGATCCTGGCCGAGATCGACGCCGGGAACATCGTCGTCTGGATCGTCTGGGTCCTGGCCGCCCTCGCGCTCCTCTCGTCGGGAATCGCCGTCGTCCTCTTCGCCAACCCGTTCTACTCGGCGCTCGCGCTCATCGGCAACCTCTCCTCGCTCGCCGTGCTGTACCTACTCCTGGACGCCGAGTTCGTGGCGGCCGCGCAGGTGCTCGTCTACGCCGGGGCGATCGTCGTCATGTTCCTGTTCGTCATCGCGTACCTGGGCGGGAGGGCGGACGCGCCCTGGGCAGGAGGTCCGACCGTCCAGGCGGTGGCTGCCGTCGTGGCCGCGGCCGCCATCGCGGTCGAGGTCGTCGTGGTCATCGCCCTCAAGGCGGGCGACAGGCTCGCCGGAACGGCGGAGATCGGCGAGGCCTTCGGCTCCCCGGCTGAGATCGGAAACCTCTTCCTCTCCGACCACCTGCTCGCCTTCGAGGTGACGTCCATCGTGCTGCTGGTGGCCGCGATCGGCGGCGTCATCCTCGGGAGCGCCCTCCCGCGCGAGCACCGCGCGGAGGGAGGTCGGCGCTGATGCTCGGGCCGGGAATCGCCGCCTACCTCGTCCTCTCGGTGATCCTCTTCGCCACGGGGACCCTCGGCGTCCTCATCAGGCGGAGCCCGCTCATCATCCTGCTCGCGCTGGAGATCATGCTGAACGCCGGCAACTTGGCCCTGCTCGCGTTCTCCCGCCAGCTCGGCGACGGCGACGGGCAGATCTTCGCGCTCACGGTCATGGTCGTGGCCGCGGCGGAGGCGGTCGTCGGGCTCGGGCTCATCGTCGCCGTCTCCCGCAAGCGGGTCGACCTCGACGTGGACAGGCTGACCGCGCTCAGGGGATAGGAATGCTCGCCGCCGCCTGGATCTGCCTCTTCGCCCCTGCCGCGGCGGTCGTGGCCATCGCGCTCGCGGGCGCGCGTATCTCCCGCTTCGCAGCCGGCGTGGTCGCCTCGGGCGCGACCGGGGTCTCCTTCGTCGCCGCACTCGTGGCGTTCCTCGTGCTGCTCGGCAGGGAGGCGGAGGAGCGCTCCGAGACGTCCACCCTCTGGACGTGGCTCTCGGCGGGCAACCTCCGTGTCGGCCTCGACATCGTCGTCGACCCGCTCTCGGTCTTCATGATGCTCGTCGTCTCCGGGGTCGGCTTCCTGATCCTCTCCTACGCGGTCGGGTACATGCACGGGGACGAGGAGGAGCGGCGCTACCACGCCTACAAGGCGCTCTTCGTCTTCTCCATGCTCCTGCTCGTCCAGTCGGGGAACCTCCTCCTCCTCCTGGCCGGCTGGGGCATGGTCGGCCTCTCCTCCTACCTCCTGATCAACTTCTGGCACTTCCGCCACTCGGCCGTCGCCGCGGGCAAGAAGGCCTTCGTCATGAACGCCGTTGGCGACGCCACCTTCGCCCTCGCGCTCTTCCTCCTGATCCAGCAGACGGGGGCGCTCGACTTCGGCTCGACGCTCGGCGAGGGCGTGCTCGAAGAGGGAAGCACCGTCGCGGTGCTCGTCGCCCTCGGCCTGCTCGGCGGAGCGGTCGCCAAGTCGGCGCAGGTGCCGCTCCACACCTGGCTCCCGGACGCGATGGAGGGCCCCACGCCCGTCAGCGCGCTCATCCACGCCGCCACGATGGTGACCGCCGGCGTCTACCTGATCGCCCGCACGGCGCCGCTCTTCGAGGCCGCGCCGGCGATCCACGACCTCGCCGGGATCCTGGGCGCCGTCACGCTCCTCGTCGCGGGCCTGATCGCCCTCGTGCAGACGGACATCAAGCGCGTGATCGCCTACTCGACCATGAGCCAGATCGGGTACATGTTCGTCGGCGTCGGCCTGGGCGCCTACGGCGCGGGGCTCTTCCACCTGCTGACGCACGCCTTCTTCAAGGCCCTGCTCTTCATGGCGGCGGGGATCGTCATCCACGCCCTCGCCGCCGAGCAGGACATCCGCAGGATGGGCGGGCTCGCGCGGCAGCTACCGCTCACGTACCGGGCCTTCATCGTCGGGTCGCTCGCGCTCGCCGCGATCCCGCCCTTCTCCGGGTTCTTCTCCAAGGACGCGATCCTGGCGAGCGCGGCCAACGCCGGGACGCTCGGCTGGCTCCTCTGGGTCGCCGGCGTCGTGGGCGCGTTCCTCACGGCCCTCTACACGTTCCGCCTCCTCTTCGTCGTCTTCTGGGGCGAGCCCTCGCCGTTCGTCCGTGAGCACTTGCACGTCGCCCGCTTCGAGGGAGGGGTCGCGATGGCCTGGCCCGTGGCGGTCCTCACCGTGCTCGCGGCCGTGGGCGGCTTCCTCCAGATCCCCGGCGTCTGGCACCTCGTGGACGATTGGCTCCATCCCGTCGTCGAGTCGATCGAGGAGGCGGGAGGCGTCACGGCGGTCGTCTCCGCGCTCGTCGCGCTCGCGGCCGCCCTCAGCGGCGTGGCCGTTGCGTGGGCGCTCTACGGGCGGCCGAGCGAGCGGCCGGCGCTGCTCCGCGGGCGCTACCCGCGAACGGCGCGGACGCTCGAGCACAAGCTCTACTTCGATGAAGCGTACGACGCCGCGTTCTACGGGCCTTCGTCCCGCCTCGGAGTAGGGCTTCTGCGCTTCGCCGAGGACCCGTTGTTCCTCCGCTCGCTCGGCGGGCTCGGGACCGGCGTCCGAGACATCTCCGGGCGGGTCGCCGCCGCCCAGACCGGGCTCGTCCGCTCCTACGTCCTCGCGCTCGCCGCCGGCCTCGCGGTCCTCGCCGTCGTCTTCCTCCTCGTCTCGTGACCACCACGATTCTCATCCTGCTCCCCATCGTCGGCGCCGTCGGCCTCTGGCTCGTGCCCTGGGCGAACACCCGGACGGCGGGGGGCTTCGCCCTCCTCGTCGCGCTGGCCGAGCTCGCCCTCTGGGTCGGCACGGCGCTCAACTTCGACTTCGCCGGCGGCGGCCTCCAGTTCGACGCCGAGACCGTCTGGTTCGCCGACCTCGACGTGGCCTACAAGGTCGGCCTCTACGACTTCTCGCTCTGGCTGGTCGGGCTGACGGCGATCGTGACCGTGGCCGCCGTCGGCTACGGCTTCTGGGTGGGCCGCGACCGCCCGGCGGTGTACCTGAGCCTGCTCCTCTTCCTCCAGGGTGCCACGGTCGGGGTCTTCACCGCCCAGGACCTCCTCCTCTTCTACCTCTTCTTCGAGGCGATGCTGATCCCGCTCTACGTCCTGATCGGCGTCTGGGGCGGGACGCGGCGGATCGCGGCCACGATCAAGCTCGTCATCTACACGCTTGCGGGCTCGTTCCTGATGCTGATCGCGATCATCGCGCTCGGCCTCGCGAACGGGACGTTCGA
>DASQWP010000282.1:0-9856 GCA_035640195.1 Gaiellaceae bacterium
GCAGTCGGCGCCCGCGCAGCCGACCGGGCCGGCCAAGGTCAACTCGGGCGCCACGGTCAAGGAGCTCTCCGCGGCGCTCGGCGTCCCCGTCCCGCAGATCATGAAGGTGCTGATGGGCCTGGGGACGATGAAGACGGTCACCCAGTCCCTCACGGACGAGGAAATCGAGCTGATCGCCGGCGAGCTCGAGCGCGAGGTCGAGATCAAGCACGCGCACGAGGAAGAGCTCGAGCCGGAAACATACGAGGACGCGCCCGAGGATCTGGCGGCCCGACCTCCGGTCGTCACGATCATGGGCCACGTCGACCACGGTAAGACGACCTTGCTCGACGCCATCCGGGAGTCGGCCGTCGTCGAGACGGAGGCCGGCGGGATCACGCAGCACATCGGCGCCTACCAGGTGCAGCACGACGGGCGCACGGTCACCTTCCTCGACACGCCGGGCCACGAGGCTTTCACGGCGCTTCGCGCCCGCGGCGCCAAGGTGACGGACATCGCGGTGCTGGTCGTTGCTGCCGACGACGGCGTCATGCCGCAGACCCTCGAGTCCATCAACCACGCGCGCGCCGCCGAGGTTCCGATCGTCGTGGCCGTGAACAAGATCGACAAGGACGACGCGAACCCGCAGAGGGTGCGCCAGGAGCTTGTGACGCACGGGCTCCAGCCGGAGGAGTGGGGAGGGGCGACCCAGTTCGCCGACGTCTCCGCCAAGACCGGTCAGGGGCTGGGCAACCTCGTCGAGCGCATCCTGCTCGTCGCCGACGCCGAGCTCGAGCTCGAGGCGAACCCGAAGGCGGAGGCCTCCGGGCCGATCATCGAGAGCCGGCTCGACGTCGGCCGCGGTCCCGTGGCGACGATGCTCGTCACCCGCGGGACGCTCGAGGTCGGAAACGCGATCGTCGCCGGGGACGCCTGGGGCAAGGTCAGGGCTCTCCAGGACTACCGGGGCGAGAAGGTGAAGGCGGCCGGGCCGGGCACGCCGGTCGAGATCCTCGGCTTCGACAAGCCTCCCGCCGCCGGCGAGCAGGCCCGCGTCGTCGAGAACGACCGCCAGGCCCGCCACCTCGCCGGCCTGCGCGGCCAGCGCCTGCGGGCCGAGCAGCTGGCGCGCACCTCCAAGAAGGGCGTCTCCCTGGAGGAGCTCTTCACGCAGATGGAGGTGGGCGGCGTCCAGGAGCTCAACCTCGTCGTCAAGGCGGACGTGCAGGGCTCCATCGAGGCCGTCGTCGGCGAGCTCGGGAAGATCGAACACCCTGAGGTGGGCGTCAACGTCATCCACACGGGCATCGGCGCGATCGCCGAGAGCGACGTCATGCTCGCCTCGGCGTCGAACGCCATCGTGCTCGGCTTCAACGTGCGCCCGAACGCCGAGGCGCGTGCGCTCGCCGAGCGCGAGGGCGTCGACCTGCGCACGTACCGGGTCATCTACCAGCTCACGGACGACATCCGCCAAGCGCTCGTCGGCATGCTCTCCCCGGAGCAGCGCGAGGAGACGCTCGGCGAGGCCGAGGTGCGCGCGCTGTTCCGGGCCTCGCGCCTGGGCGTGATCGCCGGCTGCTACGTGACGAACGGCGTCATCCGCCGGAACGCCCAGATCCGCGTCGTCCGCGAGGGCACGGTCGTCTACGAGACCACGATCGCGAGCCTCAAGCGCTTCAAGGACGATGTCCGCGAGGTGCAGGAGGGCTTCGAGTGCGGCATCCTCCTCGAGGGCTTCAACGACGTGAAGGAAGGCGACGTCCTCGAGGCTTACGAGACCCGCCAGATCGAGCGCACGGACCTCGAGGTGACGGACGGCGGCCCGCCTCCCGCTCCCGCCGCCGAGCCCGAGCCCGAAGAGGGCGAGTAGCTTCGAGGGGCCATGGGCTCCGGCTACGTCGGGATCCTGAGCGCCGAGCTGCACTTTCCCGAGAACCACTCGCTCAAGGGCAAGCGCAAGGAGCTCCTCTCCGTCAAGGCGCAGCTCCAGCGGCGCTTCGGCGCCTCCGTGGCCGAGGTCGACCACCACGACGTCTGGCAGCGCGCCCGCCTGACGCTCGCCTGCGTCGCGCGAGGCCACAACGAGCTCCTCGCCCTTCTCGACGGGGCCGAGCGCTATCTCGCCGGCCAGGCGTTCGAGCTGGGGCCGGTGGAGCGCGAGGTCTTCACCCTCGACGACTCCTGAGAGGTCGGAGCTTGCAAGTGCACATTTATCCCGCTGGGCGCCCGGCAGCGCACGGTGCCTTCCCTGAATGCAAGCTCCGATCACAGGGAGACAGGCTGAGATGACCGAGCGGATGCGCAGGGTGAACGAGGCGCTGAAGGAGGTGCTCTCGGAGTCGATCGGCGAGCTGAAGGATCCGCGCATCGGCTTCGTCACAGTGACGGGCGTCGCGACGAGCCCGGACCTGCGCCAGGCCACCGTCTACGTGAGCGTGCTCGGGGACGAGCGCAAGCGGGGAGCCACGCTCGCGGCCCTCCAGTCCTCGCACGGCGTCCTGCAGAGCAAGGTGAACAGCGAGCTGCGGCTGAAGCGAACTCCCCAGTTGACCTTTGAGTACGATCCGACGATAGAGAGGGGGGTGCGGCTTTCCAGGCTGATCGATGAGCTCGCCCCAGACGAACACGAAGACAGCTGACCTCCAGGAGGTCGCGGAGGCGATCCGGTCGCACGACCGCTTCCTCCTCGCGACCCACGAGAACCCCGACGGCGACGCGCTCGGCTCCCTCCTGGCTGCGCAGCTCGCGCTCCAGCAGCTCGGCAAGGACGCGGTCATGTACCTCGCCGGCAAGACGCCTCTCCCCCACGAGTACGGCTTCATGCAGCTCGGGGAGCTGACCCGCACGCTTCCCGAGGATGCAGACGAGCGTGTCCTCTTCGCGCTCGACTGCGCCAACGAGCGCCGGCTCGGGCCCGATCCGGGCCTCGTCGAGCGGGCGCCGCTCGTGCTCGACGTCGACCACCATCACGACAACACCCGCTTCGGAGGCGTGAACGCGATCGTGCCGACCGCCTCCTCGACCGGCGAGATCCTGCGCGACCTCTTCCGCGAGCTCGACGTCCGGCTCACGCCGGAGATCGCGGAAGCCCTCTACATCGCGCTCGTCACCGACACCGGCCGCTTCCAGTACGCGAACACGACGCCGAAGGCGCTCCGGCTCGCGGCCGAGCTCGTCGAGGCGGGGGCGAACGTCCACCAGGTCTTCCAGGACGTGTACGAGAACGTCGCCTTCGCCAAGCTCAAGCTGCTCGCGCGCGCACTCGACCGCGCCCATGTCTACGAGGGCGGGCGCCTGATCGTCTCCTCGCTCGAGCGCAGCGACTTCGAGGCCGCGGGCGCGGAGGAGCCCTTCTCCGAGGGGATCATCGACTTCCTGCGCGCGGTCGAGGGCACGGAGATCGTCGCCCTCATCCGCGAGCCGCCCACACAGAACGGGCCCACGCACCGCGTCAGCCTGCGCACGCGGGCCGAGAACGTGGACGTGTCCGCCATCGCCCGCAAGAGCGGCGGAGGCGGCCATCGCCAGGCCGCGGGCTTCTCGAGCGAGGCCTCGGTCCCCGAGATCACCGATTTCATCCGCCGCGAGTTCCTCGCCGTGACGGACTCCGGCCGGCCTCAGGGAACCGCCGAGAAGTAGCAGCGAGAAGGCCCGACTGCGCGCTGATCCGTGGGCGATCGGTGTCACATCTCTTACGGGGCCTGACCCCAGGACTCCCCGACTTGCCACGCCTAGACTGCTGCGCGATGCAAGCACACGCCACGTCAGGCCTCGTGCTCGTCGACAAGCCGGCCGGCCCCTCGTCGTTCGCCGTCGTCAAGCGGCTGCGCGCGCGCCACCGCGTCAAGGCAGGGCACGCGGGCACCCTCGACCCGCTCGCCACCGGGCTCCTGCTGGTCCTGCTCGGGCGCGCGACGCGGCTCACGCGCTACCTCGTCGGGCTCGACAAGCGCTATGTGACGGAGATCCGCCTGGGCCTGCGCACGTCGACCGGCGACGGCGAGGGCGAGGTAGTGGAGGAGACGCCGATCTCCTCGCAGCGGGAGATCGAGGCGCTCACCGGCGAGCTCGACCTGCCCGTCCCGGCTGCGTCCGCCGTCAAGATCGGCGGCGAGCGCGCCTACCGGCTCCACCGCCGCGGCGTCGCGGTCGAGATGCCGACGCGCCGCTCCGAGATCCACGACCTACGCGTGCGCCGTTACGCGCCGCCGCTCGCCGAGGTCGAGCTCCACGTCTCGAGTGGGACATACGTACGCTCGGTCGCGGACGCTCTCGGCGGGCACTGCCGTACGCTCCGGCGCACCGCCGTGGGCCCGTTCCGTGTCGAGGACGCCGACGAGGAGCGCCTGCTCCCGCCGCTGGCGGCTCTCGTGCACGTCCCCGAGCGCCGTCTCGACGATGACGAGGCCGCACGCATCCGCTCGGGGATCGCAATCGAGGGAGGAGGGAAGGGGCCGGTCGCCCTCTGGGTGGGCGAGGGGGAGCTCGTGGCGGTCGGCATCGCCCGGGACGGCGTCGTCCGGCCCGAGACCGTCGTCGGATGAGGTACCTGTGATCGTCGCGCACGCGCCGTCCGAGCTCGAGCCGGCAGAGCGTGCCGTCGCCATCGGCACCTTCGACGGCGTGCACCGCGGCCACCGGGCCGTGATCGAAGCCGCGCGGGAGAGCGGGCTCCGCTCCACGGTCGTCACGTTCGATCCGCACCCGCGGCTCGTCCTCGGCTACGAGGTGCAGCTCCTCTCTACCTGGGAGCGGCGGGTCGAGCTGATTCAGGCGCTGGGCCCCGACGAGCTTCTCGTCGTCGAGTTCACGCAGGAGCTCTCGCGCCTTGCGCCCGAGGAGTTCGTCCGGCAGATGCTCGAGCCGATCGGGGCGCAGATCGTCTTCGCCGGGGAGGACTTCCGCTTCGGCGCCGGCCGGCGCGGGGACCTCGCCCTCCTCCGCCGGCTGGGGCTCGACGTGCAACCGGTGCCGCTGGTCGAAGGCGTCTCGTCGAGCCGCATCCGCGAGCTCCTGCGAGCCGGGGACGTCCGCGGCGCGGCCCGCCTCCTCGGACGCCCCTTCGAGCTCGAAGGAACGATCGTGGCGGGCGACCAGCGCGGCGGAACACTCGGCTTCCCGACCGCGAACCTGGCGCCCCACGCGCATCTGCTCGTGCCCGGCTACGGGATCTACGCGGGCGCGGCCCTGGGGACGAGGGCCGCCGTCTCCATCGGCGTCAACCCGCACTACGGCGGCAGCGAGCGACGGGTCGAGGCCTTCCTCCTCGACTGGGACGGTGATCTCTACGGCAGGCGCCTGCGCCTCGAGCTCTGGGAGCGACTTCGCGACGAGCGCGCCTTCGCGGGCGAGGACGAGCTGGTCGCGCAGATCGCGGAGGACGTCCAGGCGACGCGCGCCGCGCGTCGCCCCTCGTGAGCGGGCCGGCCGCGACCGAGTAGAAAGGTGCAAGTTTTCTTCGTCATTTGCGTCTCTCCTTGATGATGGGCCCTTCCACCGCACTACCCGTTCGCTGCCTCGGATGCGGGTCGGTCTACGTGAAGCCCCTGGGTGAGGGGACGGCCGAAGACAACCCGGGCTGCCCCCGCTGTGGCTACGTCGGCTGGATCCCCACCGACCGCGGCCTCAACGGAGCAGAAGATTCGCTCCGCTCCGGCGCGGATCCGAAGCTGCACCGCTCCGCGCGACGAGGCTGACGCCGCCGAAGTAGTGGTGGAGCGCGTCCCAGCGCTTCACCGAGTAGCCCTCGGTCTCGAGGGCCGCGACCGCCTGCGGCTCGAAACCAGCTTCCAGGTGGACGAGCTCCCCCGTGGAGTGCATCCTCGGGCGGTCGACCGCCTCCTGCGGGAGGAGCCCCTCGTCGAGGATGCCCGAGAGCACCTGCGCGAGCGCCGGCCTCAGGCGCGTCCCACCCGCCGCTCCCGCAGCGAGGACGAGGCCGTCGCCGTCCAGCACGACCGTCGGCGCCATCATGCTCTCCATCCGCCGGCCGGGCTCGAGGGGGCCGATCAGGAGGTCGGCCTCTCCGAGCATGCTGTTCAGGTGCACGTCCAAGCCCGGGAGGAAGTCGCCCGAGCCGAGCCCGAGGCTGGAGGTGAGGACGCAGGCGCTTCCGTCGCCGTCGACGACGCAGAGGTTGGTGGTGTCGTCGTACGTGCGGCCGCTGTAGGGCGGCGCCGCGAGCACGTGCGCGAGGGTGACCGCGCGCGCGGCCGGCGAGCACCCGCGCAGCGGCGGAAGAGCCGCCAGCGTGTCCACGAGCCGGGAGAGGCCGCCTCGCGTGAGGATCCGCGTCCCGGCGTAGCTCGTCTCCACCGGCTCCGCCCACTGCGCTCGGTACGCCAGCAGATCGTCGCGGGTGACGAGGCCGCCGCGCTCCTCCATGAGGCCGAGGAGGGCCTCCGCCAGCGACCCCTGGTAGAAGCTTCCTGCGCCCTCGGAAGCCATCGTCTCGAGGGCCAGGACGAGGCCCGGCTGCTCCAGGCGGTCGCCGGCCCCGAGCAACCTCCCGTTCGGCGAGTAGATGCGCCTGCCCTCACGCATCGTCATCACGGGCGCGAGCATGGCGAGGCACGACGCGTGAGCGGGCGGCATCTCGACGCCGTCGCGGGCGAGGTGGAGCGCGGGCTCGACGAGGCGCGGCCACGGCAAACGGCCATGCCGACGCCAGAGCTCGTCCAGCCCGGCGGGGAGCCCCGGCACCGCGCAGGAGGCGATCCCGATGAAGTAGTGGACGAGCTCCGCCCCGAAGGGGACCCCGAGCTCGATCAGCTCGGGCGCGCGAGGGGCGCGGCCGAGCCCGGGGAACGCGACGAAGAAGTCGAGGAGGGTCGTCTGCCCGCGTTCGCCGTCGAGCCAGAGCGCATGCCCGCCGCCGGCGAGGCCGGTCATCACGGTCTCGGCGACGCACGAGGCGAGCGACGCGGCGACCGCCGCGTCCGCCGCCGTGCCCCCTTCCCGGAGGATCTCGAGGCCCGCCTCGGCGGTGGCGGGATGGCCTGCGGCGACACCGGGGATCACGGGCACCTCTGCTAGCCTACGAGGGTTGTGCTGACCAAGGAAGCAAAACAGGAGATCGCCGGCCGGCACGGCCGCGGCGAGGGGGACACGGGGTCTCCCCAGGTGCAGATCGCGCTCTTGACACAGCGCATCGAGGAGCTGACCGAGCACCTGCGGGCTCACCGTAAGGATCACCACTCGCGCCGGGGGCTGCTCAAGCTGGTGGGCCAGCGTCGGCGTCTGCTCAACTACCTGCAGAAGCGAGATCTCGAGGGCTATCGCACCTTGATCAAGGACCTAGGCCTGCGCCGGTAAGCGCGGGCGGGAGGCGCCGGGTGGAAGTTTGAGGGAGCCCTGGGCCGGAAGGGCTGCCTCAAACCTCCGCCTCACGCCTCCAGAGCACAAGGAGGCAGCATGAGTACGATCGAATCGACCAGGGCCGTGGTCTCGGCGACCGTCGGCCGGGACGAGATCACGTTCGAGACGGGGCACCTGGCCAAGCAGGCCGACGGCGCCGTCCTCGTTCGGAGCGGCGAGACGATGGTCCTCGCCACCGCCCAGGGCCGTCCCGAAGCCCGCGAGGGCGCGGACTTCTTCCCGCTCACCGTCGACGTCGAGGAGCGGATGTACGCCGCCGGGAAGATCCCCGGCGGCTTCTTCAAGCGCGAGGGGCGCCCGACGGAGAAGGCAATCCTGACGGCGCGGATGATCGACCGCCCGATCAGGCCGCTCTGGCCCAAGGGCTTCACGAACGAGGTGCAGGTCATCTGCACGATCCTCTCGGCCGACCTCGTCACCGCCCACGACATCCTCTGCCTGAACGGGGCCTCGGCGGCGCTCATGATCTCGCCGCTGCCCTTCGCCGGGCCCGTGGGAGCCGTGAGGATCGGCCTGGTGGACGGCGAGCTGGTCGTCAACCCGACGCTCCCCGAGGTGGAGGAGGAGTCCCGCCTCGACCTCATCGTCGTGGGCACGAAGGAGGGCCTGACCATGGTCGAGGCGGGCGCCGACGAGGTGCCCGAGGAGACCCTCCTCGAGGCCTTCGAGCTCGCGCACGGCGAGATCCGCAAGCTCTGCGACCTCCAGGAGGAGCTCGCGGGGCGCGTCGGCAAGGCCAAGTGGGTCGATCCGGACCTCACCGAGGAGATCGACGCCGAGCACGGGCAGCGACTTGCCCAGTCGATTCAGCTCAGCGGGCTCCGCGAGGCTGCCGGGACGGCCGAGGAGATCAAGGCAGCCCTCTCGCCCGAGCTCGGGATGTCCTCGAGCGAGGAGGACGTCGTTCGCGAGACCCAGGTACGTGCCAGCCTTGACCTCATCCTCGAGCGCAAGCGGCTCGAGGCCGTCGTCAAGCCCGTGCGGGAGCAGTTCGAGAGCGAGCTCCGCGCGCTCACGGAGGCGGAGCAGGACTCGAAGCAGCTCAAGTCGGCCAAGCGGCACCTGCTCTTCGACCGCATCGTCGAGACCGTCGGGCTACCGTTCCCGGTCGGCCCGGCGACGGTCGAGGGCGACGCGCCCACCGTCAAGGACGGGCTCACGCGCCAGTTCGTCAAGAAAGCAGCCGAGTCGCTCTACAAGGAGCTCGTCCGCAAGAAGATCGCGGTCGAGAAGCGGCGCCCGGACGGGCGCGGCACGGAGGAGATCCGCCACGTCGAGTGCGAGGTCGGGGTCTCCCCGCGCACACACGGCTCGGCGCTCTTCACGCGCGGCCAGACGCAGATCATGACGCTGCTCACGCTCGGCACGGCCAAGGAGGGGCAGCGCATCGACGATCTCTCGCTCGAGCAGGAGCGCCGCTACATGCACCACTACAACTTCCCGCCCTACTCGGTCGGGGAGACCGGCTTCATGCGCGGCCCCAAGCGGCGCGACATCGGCCACGGCGCGCTCGCCCAGCGCGCGCTCGAGCCGATGATCCCGCCGGCGGACGAGTTCCCGTACACGATCCGCCTCGTCTCGGAGACGCTCGAGTCGAACGGCTCCTCGTCGATGGGCTCGGTCTGCGGATCGACTCTGGCACTCATGGACGCCGGGGTGCCGATCAAGGCCCCCGTGAGCGGGATCGCCATGGGCCTCGTCAAGGAAGGCGACGACTACGTGATCCTCACCGACATCCAGGGCGCCGAGGACCACCTCGGCGACATGGACTTCAAGGTGGCCGGCTCGCGCGAGGGCATCACGGCCCTCCAGATGGACATCAAGATCACGGGCGTCACGCAGGAGATCATGCGCTCGGCGCTCGACCAGGCCCGGCGCGCCCGCGAGTCCATCCTCGACAAGATGGGCGAGGTCATCTCCGAGTCCCGCGAGGAGCTCGCGGCGCACGCTCCCCGCATCACGACGATCAAGATCGATCCCGAGCAGATCGGGCTCGTGATCGGCAAGGGCGGCGAGACGATCCGCTCGCTCGAGGCCGACTACGAGGTGCAGATCGACATCGAGGAGGACGGGACGATCCTCATCTACGCCACCGAGGGGACTCAAGCCGACGCGGCCATCTCGGCCATCCAGGCGCTCACGAAGGAGCCCGAGGTGGGGGACACCTACACGGGCAAGGTCGTGAAGACGACCGACTTCGGCGCCTTCGTCGAGCTGAAGAAGGGCACGGACGGGCTCCTGCACGTCTCCAACGTCGGCCCCGGCCGGGTCGCGCACATCGAGGACGTGATCTCGCGCGGCGACGTCCTGGACGTGATCGTCCAGGAGGTCGACAAGATGCGCGGCCGGATCGGGCTCAAGCTCGTCGCCAAGCACGAGAACAGCGGCCTCGTCCAGCCCGAGGAGCTGATCGAGCGGGCGAAGGCCGCCCCGCCGCGCGAGCGCGAGGAGCGCCCGCGGAACGGCGAGCGGCGCGGAGGAGGCCGCGGTCGCGACCGCG
>DASQWP010000283.1:0-7300 GCA_035640195.1 Gaiellaceae bacterium
AGGAGGTACGGAGGAAGCTCAAGGAGAAGAAGAAAAAGGACGTTCTGCACAGCTTCTGGAAGACGCCCGACGGCTCCCTCTACGCGATCGTGCAGGCAGACGGCGTCGACGACGTCTGGAAGGACATCGACGGGAAGGAGAAGATGGAGATGGAGGACGTACCGGGCTAGGGAGCCGGAGCGAGCAGCGCCTCGGCGTCGCGGATCCGCGCCTCCGCACCGGCGCCGCCGTAGAAGGCGAGCGCGAGCGCGAGCTCGGCCTCGGCCTCGGCCCGCCTTCCCGCTGCGACGAGCGCGCCCGCCGCGCGGAGGCGGGCGTCGGCCTCGTCCGGAAGAGATCCGATCCGCGCGTAGAGGCCCGCCGCCTCGCGGAAGCTCCCGGCTGCGAAAGCGGCCACCGCGTCGAGCCACGGCGTGCGCGTCACGGCCTGCTCGAGCGCGCGGAGCAGCATCTCGCCGCGCCCGAGTGAGGCGAGCGCGGCCGCCAGGTCGGGGAGGCCGTCGCCGGGAAGCGTCCAGCCGTGCTCGCCCCAGAGGGCGAGCAGCCCAGCCGCGACCGACGCAGCCTCCCCGCCACGATCGACCTCGGCCAGGACGCGCGCGCGCACGGCGAGCGCTGGAAAGGCGAATTGAAGGCCGCGGTACTCGGCGGGCTCGACCGTCACCGCCTCCGAGTCCTCGAGCGCCCCTTCCACATCGCCACGGGTGAGCCTGATTCGGGCGCGGATGACGCGTGCGTCGAGGTCCTGGAGGCGAGCGCCCGGTGCCGAGAGAAACTCGGTGCTGAGCCGTTCCGCTTCGTCCCACTCGCCGGTCCAGTACGCCTGATCCATCCGCTGCACCTCGTAGAAGCGGAGGAAAATGGCGTGGCCGAAGCGCTCGGCGGCGCGGCGACCGCGATCGTAGAGCTCGTAGGAACGCCTCAGGTCGCCGAGCCCAACCATCGTGCTCGCCAGGTTGTTGTATGCGCGAACGACCTCCGGCGAGTTCAGCTCCTCGGTGACAGCGACGCTGCGCTCGAGATCGGCGAGCCCGCCGGGGTCTCCGAGCGAGACGCGAGCCACGCCGATTGTGTTCAGCGCGTGCGCGCGAAGGTCGTCCAGCCCGAGCTCCTCGGCCATCTGGAATGCTTCGAAGCCGACTCGGATCGCGTCCTCGTTCGCATCCGTGGCCATCCGGTAACGGGCGAAGTTGGCCAGGACGAAGGCCTTCGAGCGGGACGGCGGGCGTTCGGCCACGAGCTCGGCCGCGCCGTGAAGGTGTCGCGCGCCCTCGGCTCGGCGAGCGCCCTGCACGGCGAGCTCCCCCAGCATGATTTCCACCTCTGCCGCAGACTCCAGATCTCCAACGTCGAGGAGCATCTCGCCCGCTTCCGTGAGGACCTCCGCTCCCCCGCCTTCCGCGCGGAAGAGCGCCTGCCCATGGTGGAGCAGGAGGTACGGACGCTCCCCGTCGGCCTCGGGCCAGAGCTCGAGCGCGGCCCCGTAGAACCGCGCGGCGGGAGCGAATGCGTTGAGCGCCGTCGCCCTGTCGCCCGCCTCCCGGTAGGCGAGGCGAGCTCGCTCGACCAGGTCGCCCGTCTCTTGCCCGCTGGCGCGGGCGAACTCAAGGGCGCTGCCGTAGTGGTGGGCGACGAGGTCGGCGACGTCCTCGACGCGGTCGCCGGCGAGGGACTCGATCCACTCCGCCGTCAGCCGGTGCTTCTCGGCCCGCTGCGGGCGCGGGATCTGCCCGTAGGCGACGTCGCGGACGAGCGCGTGCCTGAAGACGTACGCCGTCTCGCCGGCGACGGACGAGCGCCGCTCCCGCCGGACGAACTCCTTGCGCTCGAGGGTGTGGAGGCGGGCCTCGACGGCTTCCGCAGCGAGGTCGCCCACGGCCGCCAGCGCGTCCGCCCAGAAGACCTTCCCCACCACCGCAGCGTCCTGGAGGAGCGCCTTCTCGTCGGGCGAGAGAGTGTCGAGACGGGCGGCGATGATGCCCTGGACGGAGTCGGGAAGCGGGATCTCCCCGTCGGCGACGCTTGCGGCCAGCATGCGCACGAATTCCTCCGCGTACAGCGGGTTGCCTCCGGCGCGCGCGAGCAGCGTCTCCCGAACGTCCGAGCCGAGCGACCTCACCAGCTCGGTGATCTCCTCGTCGGAGAGCGGCGTGAGGGAGACCGTGAGCGCGTTCCGCTTGCCGCCGCCCCAGTCGGGGCGCCGGTCGAGGAGCTCTGGGCGCGCGGTGCAGATCACGAGGAGCGGCACGCCCGCCGTCCAATCGACGAGGTGGTCGACGAAGTCGAGCAGCCCGTCGTCGGCCCAGTGGACGTCCTCGAAGACGAGCAGCAGCGGACGCTGCTCGACGAGCGCCTCGAAGAAGCGCCGCCAGGCGGTGAACGCCTCCTCCCGGCCGGGGCCCTGGGGGCTCCCCAGCCCGACCAGGGGCCGCAGGTGGCGCACGACCCAGCGTGCTTCCTCCGGCTCGCCGAGAGCTCCCGAGACCGCCGAGGCGAGCTTCTCGCCCGCCACCTCGGCGTCGTCTGACTCCAGGATCCCGGCCTGCGACTTCACGATCTCACCGAGTGCCCAGAAGCTGATGCCCTCTCCGTAGGGGAGCGAGCGGCCCTGGCGCCAGTTGAGGAAGACGGCGGGGTCTTTCGAGAGGTCGGCGTACAGCTCCCAGAGAAGGCGGCTCTTTCCGATCCCGGGAACACCAACCAGCGTGACGAGCTGCGGCGCGCGCTCGCGCTGTGCACGCGCGAGGGCGTCGAGGAGGAGATCGAGCTCCTGGCGGCGGCCGACGAGCTCCGCCCCGCCCCGGAAGGCGATGTCCACCCCCAGGCGAGTGCGGGGGGCGACTACCTCCCAGGCGGGCACAGGCTCTGCCTTTCCCTTCGCCTGCACGGGCTCGGCCTCCCGGTACTCGATCACGCGCTGCGTGGAGCGGTGGGTCGTCTCGTCAACGAGGATCCCGTCCGCGGGGGCGGCGGCCTGGAGCCGGGCCGCGACGTTGACGACGTCGCCTGCGGCCATGCCCTCGCCCGCGCTCGGACGTGCGCCGAGCGTGACCATCGCCTCCCCCGTGGTAACGCCGATGCGCATGCGCAGTCCGAGCGCCGGGTCGGCCGCGTTGAGCTCCCCGATCGCCTCTCGGGCGGCAAGCGCCGCGCGCACCGCGCGCTCCGGATCGTCCTCGTGGGCGAGCGGCGCCCCGAAGAGCGCCACGACGGCGTCGCCGATGAACTTCTCCACGGTCCCGCCGAAGCTCTCGAGCTCGACCTTGAGGCGGGCGTGGTAGGGAGCGAGCAGGCCGCGGACGTCTTCGGGGTCGAGGCGCTCGGCGCGTCCCGTGAAGCCGACCAGGTCGGCGAATAGGACCGTGACGATCTTCCGCTCCTCCGTGATCGGCGGGCTGGCCGCATCCGGCTCGAGCTCCGCGCCGCAGGCCGTGCAGTAGGCGAGCCCGGGGGCGACCACCTCGCCGCACGCGGGGCAGCTCCGCCCGAGCCGCTCGCCGCAGCTCCCGCAGAAGAGCGCTCCCGGGCGGTTGGCGAAGCCGCAGGCTGCGCATTCGGGGGGCATGGCAGGTTTAGTCTAGGCCCGGCTTGGACGGGGACAAAGACCGCGCGCCGGGCCTCCGGGAGGTGCTCCTCGTCTGGGGCCTCTTCGCCGCGGTCGCTCTGGCGATCGCAGTCACCTACGGGCGCCTTCCCACCTCGGAGCTCTACAACGTCGACGTGGAAGGGCTTGCGGGCGGGCTCGGGCGCACGCTCGTCTTCCTGAACTACCCGACGGCGCTGGCCGCGATCGCCGTCCTCCTCGTGGTCGCCGATCGTCTCGGGCGGCCGGAGACAGCGGCGCTCGCCGCCTTTGCGGGAGTCCTGTGCGCGGTCGTAGCCTGGCCTGGAGTCGTCGACCAGGCCGATCTCGACGCCCGTCCGGTGAACGCGATCCCCGCTCTCGGCGTCGCTGTCGCCGCCGCGCTAACGGCGCTCGCGGTCGGCCGGCGAAGGCTCGGCAAGCGCGCGCTCCGGACTCGCTGGGACGCCCTCCGTGTCGCTCTCGCTGCGCTCCTCGTGATCTCGTCGCTCCCCTGGATCGCGGCGGACCTGGGCTTTTCGCTCGGCGGGCCCTTCCTCTCCGACGAGCCGCGCCCGGAGCCTGGTCAGCCGCAGCTGATCGCCGTCCATCTCGGCCACCACCACGGGCTCGATGGGACGCTTCTCGCGCTGACGGCGCTCGCCCTCTCCCGGGTCGTCCCTCAGACGAGCCGTCGCGTGCGCCCGGTGCTCGCGTTCTACCTCGCGCTCATGCTCGTGTACGGGCTCGCGAACGCGCTCCAGGACTTCTGGCTCGAGCAGCTCGTGAAGCGCGGCACGACGTCGCTCGAGCTGCCCGAGATGACCCGGCCGGGCCTGACGCCGGCCTGGGCGGCGATCGTCGGGGTCGCGCTGCTCGTCCACGTCGCGGCTCCGCGTGTAGCTAGATTCCACGAACTGCAAAAGGGAGGAACTCGATGACACGACGCGTCCTGACGATCCTGCTCGTGCTCGCGGCTCTCGGCCTCGGAGCCGCGGCCTGCGGCGGAGACGACAACGGCGAGGCCGACGCGCCGGCGGCGAACGGAGGGAGCGGCCAGACGCTCCAGATCGCCGCCGACCCGAACGGCGCCTTGGCCTATGACACGACCGAGCTCACCGCGCAGGCCGGGGAGGTGACGATCGAGCTCACCAACGAGTCCTCGATGCCCCACGACGTGGTGCTGGAGGGAGTCGAGGGCGCCGCTACGGAGGTCATCAGCCAGGACACGGCGAGCTTCACCGTGACGCTCGAACCGGGGACGTACACGTTCTTCTGCTCGGTCGCCGGGCATCGTGCGGCCGGCATGGAGGGAACGCTCACGGTCGAGTAGCGTCCCGCGGTGCCGCCGGCTCTCCTCGACCTCCGTCACCTGGGGCGCGAGCGCGTCATCGGCTCGTACCTGCTCGGCGGCGACGAGCCCGCGCTCGTTGACTGCGGCCCGGCGAGCTGCGTTGACGCGCTCCGCGAGGCGCTCGCCGAGCACGGGATGGGCGTCGGCGCCCTTCGGCATCTGCTGCTCACGCACATCCATCTCGACCATGCGGGCGCAGCGGGCTCGCTCGTGCGCGAGAACGCCGCCCTGACCGTCCACGTGAGCGAGATCGGCGCGCCCCACCTGGTCGACCCCAGCCGCCTCGAGCGGAGCGCGCGACGGCTCTACGGGGAGGACTTCGACCGCCTCTGGGGCGAGCTCCTGCCCGTCCCCGAGGAGAACGTGCGCGTCGTCGGGGAGCACGTGCTCGGGTTGCACGTCCTTCCGACGCCGGGCCACGCGTCGCACCACGTCTCCTTCGTCGACGGCGAGGGCACGTGCTTCGCCGGCGACGCCGCGGGTGTCCGCATCGCCCCGGCACGTTTCCTCGCGCCGGTCGCGCCCCCGCCGGACATCGACGTCGAGGCGTGGGAGCGGACACTGGACGCCGTCGAAGGATGGCGTCCGGCCCGCCTGTGCCTGCCGCATTTCGGCGTCGCCGGGGAGCCCGAGGCGCACCTCGCCGAGATGCGCGAGCGCCTCCGGGCCTGGGCGGGGCGCGTCCGCGACGGCGCGAGCGAGGAGGAGTTCGTGCGCGCGGCCGAGGAGGAGCTCCGGGAGGGCGCGAAGGCGGACACGGCGGACGCGTACCGGCAGGCGGCGCCCTTCTGGCAGTCGTACGCCGGCCTTCGGCGCTATTGGGACAAGCGGGGTGAGACGACGGCCGCGTGATGGGCTACGCTCCGAGTCGGATGCCGCGCCGTCTCGGGGTCCTGGGGGTACTCGTCGCTCTGCTGGGCGTCGCGCTCGCGCTGCCCGCCTCGGCGTCGGCGCTCCGGCTCAAGCGTGTGGCGACCGGCTTCGAGTCCCCCGTGCACATCGCGTCGAACCGGAGGGATTCGGGCACGCTCTACGTGGTCGAGCAGGCAGGCCGTATCTGGCGGTTGCGGAACGGGCGCAAGAGGCTGTTCCTCGACATCCGGGGCCTCGTTTCCTCCCGCGAGAACGAGCGCGGGCTCCTGTCCGTCGCCTTTGCGCCCGACTACGCGAGGACACGGTACTTCTACGTGAACTACACCGACAACGGAGGGGACGTGCGCGTCGCCCGCTTCCGGGCACGCAAGGACTTCTCGCGCGGCCGCGCGCGCTCGAGGCGGATGCTGCTCGACGTCGAGCACTCCCAGTTCGGGAACCACAACGGCGGGCTCGTCGCCTTCGGGCCCAACGGCAGGCTCTACGTCTCCGTCGGCGACGGGGGCGGCAGCTGCGATCCCGGCGAGAACGCGCAGGATCTCTCCTCGCGCAAGGGCAAGCTTCTCAGCCTGAACACGAAGAATTCCCGCGCGCGCTGGCGGAAGGAGGGCTACGGGCTCCGCAACCCCTGGCGCTACTCCTTCGACCGCCGGACGGGCCGTCTCTACCTCGCCGACGTGGGGCAGGGACAGTGGGAGGAGATCAACACGATCGGCTCGGGTCGGCTCGGCGGCAGACGCGAGAACTACCTCTGGGACCGCTACGAGGGACGGGCACGAAGCACGTGTTCGACCGACGGCCTCAAGGGCTCCGGACGGCGTACCCGGCCGATCAGCGTCTACAGCCACGCTCTCGGCTGCTCGGTGACGGGCGGCCATGTCTACCGGGGCCGTAGGCTCCCGGCGCGCCTGCGAGGCTGGTACTTCTACGGCGACTTCTGCTCCGGGCGCATCTGGCGCCTCAAGTTCGTCCGGGGGCGCGGAGTCGTCCGCCGGCCGCGGCTCGTGCGCGACACCGGCCTGCTCATCAGCTCCTTCGGCGAGGGCAGGTCCGGCGAGCTGTACGTCGCGGACCGCGCCGGAGGGGGCATCTATCGCATCGTCCGCTCCTAGCGGATGAGATACCAGTTCGTGGATTGCCGGTGGGAGCTGGGCAAGCCCGAGCGCGGCCGCGAGCTCTACCTTGAGGGGCACATCCCGGGTGCCTCGTTCCTCGATGTCGAGCGGGAGCTCTCGGCGCCGCCCGCGAGCCCGGGCGGCCGGCATCCCCTGCCCGACCCGGGCGACTTCGCTCGCGCGGCGGGAACGGCCGGCATCGGGGCGGGCGTCTTCGTCGTTGCGTACGACCAGGGGTCGTCGGGTGGGGCCGCGCGGCTCTGGTGGCTCCTGCGCCACTTCGGGCACGAGGACCTCGCCGTCCTCGACGGCGGTATCGGCGCCTGGGCGGGACCGCTCCGCGCGGGGGACATGGTCGAGGCCGAGGAGCTCGCAAGGCGTCTCGGCGAGAAAGGG
>DASQWP010000284.1:0-2061 GCA_035640195.1 Gaiellaceae bacterium
GCTCCCTCGTTCGAGGCACGTTTTCCGGATCAGGGTCACCCGAAAGGGTGATCCGTCACTCTTTCGAGGGATGGTGGTCGCCGCCGGCCGCGGGCCCGGTCCGGTTTCAGCCTTGCGCCTTGGAGGGAAGATAAAGATGTCGTAGTTTGCGGCGAGCGACAGGGGAGAGTCATGCGGCGGAGAGCATGGGTGGCGGTCGTCCTGGGGGCTCTGCTCCTGACGGTGACGCCCGCGGGCGCGCAGGTGACGCTTTCGGGCGTCGAGGACACGGTAGAAGGCACGGTCGACACGGTGGACTCGACGGCGACAGACGTCGGGGACGCGGTCGAGGACACGGTCGGCGCGGTGGACTCGTCGACGCCAGACGTGGGGGACACTGCGGAGGGGGCGGTCGACACCGTGGGCTCGACGGCGGGCCAGGTCGCCGACACTGCTGACTCGACGGCGGGCCAGGCGGCCGGCACCGTTCAAGGTGCTGCCGCGGGCGCGACCGGCTCTTCGGGAACGAGTGCCCTGCCACTCGTCGGCGGGACGAGCGGCGGAAGCGGATCGACCGCCGGGGGAGGCTCCACCTCGAGCGGAAGCACGTCGTCCGGCTCGGGCGGGACCAGGTCGGCGAATTCCCGTTCCGGCAGCGGCCGCGAGGCCGGCTCACGGGGCACGCGACACCGGACGAAGTTCGACCGCCTGCCACCGAGGTTCGAGAGGCTGCTCGAGCGCATCGAGTTCGGACGAAACGTGCGCGCGAACATCCGAAAGCTGGAGCAGCTGCTCGCGTCCGCCTCGCCGGCTCTGCGAGCCCGAATTCTCCGCCTGGTGCAGGCCGAGATCCGGCGCCTGCGACGCGACGGCGTGACCCGTGCCGAGCGGTCGCGAATCGAGCGCCTCCAGCTCGTCAAGAGAGCCCTGCGAGGAAGCGCGCCCACGACCGCGAGGACGTCTTCGGGCTCGGCGCCGCCCCTGGCCTCAGCCGCGTGGAGGGGAGCCGAGGGGTCCGTGCTCACGCCGGCGGGACCGAGACCGACGGGCGAAGGCGGCGTCCTCGCCGACCGGGCGGCCGGCGGCCGACTCGGCGCGGAGACGGGCGATGGCGACCGGGAGGCCGGCGCCGGCTCGGGCCCCCTTCCGTCGGTACCGGCGATCCTCGACCCGCCGGACGAGTTTCCGTTCACCATCGGGCTCATCCTCCTGGTGCTCGCCGGGCTCGGGTTGGCGGGGGTCGTCGCCACCGTCACGGCCCGCGTGCTCGGGCGGGCGCGCTCGAGCTAGCGGTCTGAGGGGTCCGCGCCGCCCACGCGCTCTGCCCAGCCTGCGGGTTGGTCCCAGCCGACCAGACAGTGGGGAGAGATGAGGAGCGCGACGCGCTCGAGGAACGTCGTATCGGCCTCGGAGAAGGCGGCGGGCGCGTCCGAGTCGATGTCGATCTCGGCGACGACGCGGCCCTCGTAGGAGATCGGGACGACGATCTCGCTCCGGGTGGAGGGGAAGCACGCGAGGTAGCGGTCGTCCGCGTTCACGTCGTCGACGATCTCGGTTCGCCCACTCGCCGCGGCCGCGCCGCAGATCCCTTGGCCGACGGGGATGCGGACATGCTCCGTGGCTTCGGGCCCTTTCCACGGACCGAGCACGAGGTCGCCGTCCTCGACGAGGTAGACCCCCACCCAGGAGTAGTGGTCGAAGCGGTCGTGGAGGACGCCGACGACCTTGCGCAGCACCTCGTCGGCCTCCGGCTCGCGATTGACGATGCGGTCGACGGCCTCGAGCGCGCCGCGATAGAGATCGACGGACGCCCTCACAACCGCACCGCCTGCTCGACGTCGGCTCCCTCCAAGGCTGCTACGGCGGTCCGGAAGCCCTCCGGGATCGGCGTCGGCCGGCGCTCTGCGAGCTCGATGAGAACCAGGGTCTGCTCGGCCGTGCACATGACCGCGTTGTCCTCGACCCGGTACGCGCAGAACTCCCACGTGACGCTGGTGCGGCCGATTCGCCTCGTGCGCACGAAGACCTCTATGAGGTCGTCGAAGCGGGCGGGCGCCTCGTAGACGACCTGGGATGCCCGCA
>DASQWP010000285.1:0-6768 GCA_035640195.1 Gaiellaceae bacterium
GGGCGCCTCGCCCTGCTCGAGCTGGTGCCCGGCGAGCCAGAAGCGATAGACCGCCTGCAGGTGGTCTCCGGCCGCGGCCTCCCCGTGGCCGTCGGCCCCGTTGGCCATGAACGCGCTTCCGAAGGAGCCGACCGCCGGCCATGTCGCCGCCACGGCCAGGAGCGTGTAGAGCCCTAGGACGAGCGGGACCGGGCCGCCGAGAGCAACTCGTCGAAGTCGGGCAGCTCGGAGGACTCGTACCGCCATGCCCCGCGGATGATGCCCTCTCCGTCAACGAGGAAGGCGCTTCGATCGGCCACGTCGGCGAAGCCGCGGTAGTCCCTCGCCACGCCGAACGAGCGCACGGCGTCGCCGCTCCAGTCCGAGAGAAGCCCGATCTCTCCGAGATCGAGCGCCTGGCTCCAGGCCACGTGTGACCAGGGGCTGTCTCTCGAGATGCCGTAGGGAACGACCCCCGCCTCCTCGAACTCGGCTCTCCTGTCACGCAGGAGCGTTAGCTCGTCCGTTCAGGTGCTCGACCAGTCGAAGAGGTAGAAGAAGAGAAGGTAGGGGCCCTGCGACGCGAGCTCTCGCAGGTCGAGGCGGTCCCGCGTGGAGCGCCAGACCTCCGCCTCGGGGACCTGCTCTCCGACGCTGATCACGCGCCGACGGGAAGGGCCGCCTCGGTCGCGTCCGCGATCTCCCGGACGACTTCGACGATGTCGCGGTTGGCGTTGAAGACCCGCAGCTGGCGGTCCGCGCCGTTGCCGCGGCCGAGGATCTCCCGAACCCCCTCGAGCTCGCGCTCGGAGCCGAGCTCCCGCGCATGGGGCTCGACCTCGCGCAACGCGCGGCGGATGAGCTGCGCGATCGGCACACGGTTCCGCCGTCCCGTGGTCAGGTCCATGACCGGCGCCTCGAGTCCGTAGCGGGCGGCGAGCCACTTGTTCTCCGTCGTCAGGATGCGGTGGTAGCTCGGCAGCTCGGCGCCCGCGTCGAAGCGGTCGGCGTAGTACTTGACGAGCGCCTGCACGTAGGCCGTGATCGCGACGGTCTCCTCCACGTGCGTGATCGCGTCCATCACGCGAACCTCGATCGTGCCGAAGCGCGGGTGGGGGCGGATGTCCCACCAGATATGCGTGTAGTCGGCGATGCAGCCGGTCTTCTCGAGCTGGCCGACGACCTCGGCGTAGTCGGCGTAGTCGCGGAAACGGGGCGGCGGGCCCGAGCGCGGAAAGGCGGCGAAGACCATCTGCCGGCTGGAGGCCAGGCCGGTGGCCTCGCCCCGCCAGAAGGGCGAGCTGGCCGAAAGCGCCAGGAGCTCGCTCAGGTGGGTGAGGAGGGCGCTCAGCACGTGGATCGCCTTGTCCGGCCCGTCCAGGGCGACGTGGACGTGCAGACCGAAGATGAGCTCCCGCCGCGCGACGTACTGGAGCTGGTCGACGAGGTTCCGGTAGCGGTCGCGCGCCGTGATCCGCTGTCGCTCGAAGAGGCTGAAGGGGTGCGTGCCCGCCGAGCCGACGCGAAGGCTCTGCGCGCGGGCGACGTCCGTGACGTAGCCGCGCAGGCGGCGGAGCTCGCGGTCGATGTCGCCCGCCGTCCGGCAGACGGGCGTCGAGATCTCGACGGCGGACTGCATGAGCTCGGGCCCGATGCGCTCGACGAAGCCGTCGTCCCGCACAGCCGTGAGGACCGTGTCTACGTGCTGGACGAGGTCGAAGCTCTCCGGATCGAGGAGCATGTACTCCTCCTCCACGCCGAGCGTGAAGGGGGGCGTCGATCCGAAGCGGTGGTCGAGCACGCTCCCGCCCGCCGCGAAGCCCTTGCCCGTGATGGAGGCGGGATAGATCTGCTTCATGGGAAGGACGCCAACTCTACTCGGCGCCAGGGAAGAAGAGATGCCGCCAGCCCGTCAAGTGGGTGCAGGATCAGGGGTCGCAGGAAAGGAGGGGAGATGCGGAATCGGAGAAGGACTTGGCTCCTCAGGCGCCTGGTTCTCGGACTCGCGGTGGCGGCTGTGGCCGTCCCGACCGCGCAGGCCCGCCCGGACGAGGGCGGAGCGCCGAGCGGGTCGGAGCGGTTCGTCCAGGGCGTGACTGACTTTCCGAGCTCGGTCATGGGTCCGTCGGTTCGCGGGGCCGACTACGGCCAGTTTGCGTACCGTCGCGCGCTGCCGCAGGACTACGGCGTGCGGACGATCCAGGTCGCGCAGCGGCCCGGCGGCTTCGACTGGGGCGACGCGGGCCTCGGCGCGGGCTCGGCGCTCGTGCTCGTTCTGCTCGCCGGCGGCGCTTCGCTCGCCACCCGGCACCTCAATCGGCCGACCACGGCGTAGATCGGCAACGCAAGCGGGCCCCCGGGCCCGCTTGCGCCTGCGACGATGCCACGGTGCGGCTCGTGCTCACCGCGATCGTCTGCGCGCTCGCCCTCGCGGCCTGCGGCGGCGACGACGATGGCGGCGCCGGCGCCGGGCCGCAGGTTCTCATCGACACCGGCGAGGAACAGATTGCCGTGGACGTCGAGGTGGCCGACTCCGACGAGGAGCGTGCGGCCGGGCTCATGCACCGCGAGTCGCTCCCCGAGGACGCCGGGATGATCTTCGTGTTCCCCGAGGAGGCGAGCGGGGGCTTCTGGATGAAGAACACGCTCATCCCGCTCTCGATCGCGTTCGCCGATGCCGACGGCCGCATCCTGCGCATCCTCGACATGGAGCCGTGCGAAGCCGACCCGTGCCGGATCTACGACCCCGGCGTCTCCTACCGGAGCGCGCTCGAGGTCAACCGGGGAGCCTTCGCCGACTGGGGCGTCGAGGAGGGCGATCGGCTCACGCTGGAGACGGTCCGTCGCTGACGACCGCCTCGGCTTCGATCTCCAGAAGCCAGCGCGGGTCCATGAGAGCGGCGATGACCACCGTCGTGTTCACGGGCCGGATCTCCGAGAACGCCTCGCCGTGCGCGCGGCTCACGCCCTCGAAGTCCTCCACGCGGACGAGGTAGACGCGTGTGCGGACGACGTCCTCGAGGGAAGAGCCGGCCTCGGCGAGCGCTGCGGCGATGATCTCGAGGCACCGCCTTGTCTGGCCGTACGCGTCCGTCGGGG
Organism: Gaiellaceae bacterium; assembly: GCA_035640195.1. Classification (GTDB taxonomy): domain Bacteria; phylum Actinomycetota; class Thermoleophilia; order Gaiellales; family Gaiellaceae; genus DASQWP01. Next base: position 3,079 of record DASQWP010000285.1, read on the forward strand.
GCTCGGCGCCGTCCGGCATGATCGGTGCGCAGCCGGCGACGAAGACTCGGTCGCCCACCCGTACGGCCCGCGAGTAGCCCATGAGGGACTCGTAGGGCGAGCCGGAGGAGATGAGCCGCCGTTCCATCGTCCGTAGTATCGCCGGTTCAGATGGTGGCGCTCGAGAAGATCCACGCGTGGCCGGCGGGCGTGGCGGCGGCTGCGGTGATCGCTCCCGACGGGGTCGTCGCGCGCGCCGGCCCTGCGGATCGCGAGTTCCGCTGGGCCTCGGTGACGAAGCTCCTGACCGCCGCCGCCGTGCTGGTCGCGGCGGAGGAGGGAGTGCTCGACCTCGAGGAGGCCGCCGGGCCCCCCGGCTCGACCGTGCGCCACCTGCTCGCGCACGCCTCGGGCCTCCCGTTCGAGGGGGAGCAGCCGATTGCACGCCCGGGCGAGCGGCGCATCTACTCCAACGCGGGCTTCGACGCTCTGGGCGCGTTGCTCGGCGAGCGCGCGGAGATGCCGTTCGGCGAGTACCTGCGCGCCGCCGTGCTCGGCCCGCTCTCGCTCGCGAACACGCGCCTCGAGGAGAGACCGTCGCAGGGGCTCCGGGGCTCGCTCGCGGATCTGGCCGTCTTCGCCGGCGAGCTCCTCGCGCCCCGGCTCGTCGCGGCCGAGACGCTCGCCGAGGCGACCTCGGTCGCCTTTCCGGGCCTCGCGGGCGTCCTCCCCGGCGTGGGCCGGCAGGAGCCGAACGACTGGGGCCTCGGCTTCGAGCTCAAGGACGGGAAGAGCCCGCACTGGACGGGGGCGCGCAACTCACCGCGCACGTTCGGGCATTTCGGCGGAGCCGGGACCTTCCTCTGGGTCGATCCCGAGGCTGCGGTCGCGCTCGCCTGTCTCACCGACCGCGAGTTCGGTGAGTGGGCGCTCGAGGCGTGGCCCGCCCTCGCCGACGCGGTCCTCGCCGAGCTCGACTCGTGACGACGGCTACACTCGGCGCATGGTCTGGGACTGGGTCGTGATCGTCGCCGGGTTCGGCTCCGCCGCCCTCTTCCTGCGGCTCCTCGGCGGCTTCGCCGCCGCGGGCGAGGCGATCTCAGGCTGGGGGCGCCGTTCGAGCCTCCGCAGGCTGCGCCACCTGCGCGCGCTGCCGCCGTCGTTTCGCGGCTACCGCCGGACGAGCTCGTCGTAGTCGGCCCGCGGGCAGCTCACGACGGTGGCCGGCGTCGCCGCGGTCACCGATCCCTCGAAAGTATCGCCCGGGCGGAGGAGCCCGCCCGGGCCGCTCAGCATTCCGGACACCACGACGCCGCAGCGCGCATGCGTGGTCTCGAGGCGCTCGCCCGGCGCGAGTTCCTGCCGCTCCATCCGCTCCGCGAGGCGCGTGAGCGTCTCGCCGGGAAGCACGCCGAGCTCGGCAACGCGGGCCAACTCGGCCACCGTCGCCCCCTGATGTCTCATTCCTCGGGCTCGCGGGCCCGCTCGGGATCCTCGTGCCCAGGGCCGCGCTGGGCGTCCTCGTCCTCCCGGCGTTCCTGGGAGGCCTCCTTCTCGTCCTGCGTCGGCTCGGGTTGCTCGGGAGTGGACACCTGTACGCTCGATCGTATGCCAACCGCCGAGGAGCTGGCCGGCTGGAGAGCTTGCCCGCGCTGCGGCGCCGCGCTCGAGCACGCGGGCGGCTCCGTCTCGTGCTCCGGCTGCGGGCTCTCGGTGTACGCGAACCCCGCGCCGACCGCGAGCGCGCTCCTCGTCGACGGCGACGGCGCCGTCCTGCTCACCCGCCGCGCGGGCGAGCCGGGCGAGGGCATGTGGGACCTTCCGGGCGGCTTCGTCGAAGAGGGCGAGGACGCCCTCGCCACGCTCCACCGGGAGCTCCGCGAGGAGCTCGGTGTCGAGATCGAGCCGGGCCGCCTCGTCGGCTCGCTCCCTGACCGCTACGGCGAGGGCGGCCCCTGGACGCTCAACTTCTACTGGGAGGGTCGCATCGTCTCGGGCGAGCCCGCTCCGGCCGACGACGTCGCCGAGCTCTGCTGGTTCCCGGGCGAGGGGCTTCCGCCGAGGGCAGCGTTCGCGTTCCGGAACACCGTCGAGATCCTCGAGCTCTGGGGCGGCCGCTTCACGCTCTGAGCACGGCTCGAAAATTTAGTCCACCGACCTTGAAAAAATAGGCCGATCGGCCTATGCGGACGTCCGGGACGGCTGCCGATAATCGGGGGACGTTGAGCAACCCCGGCCTGCACCTGATCGACGACGAGCTCCGCGAGGACTGGATCGACTCCTGGGTGACCGAGGGGATCTCCGAAGTGGAGTCCTACCTCGGCAAGTACGCCGCGTTCGACGCGTTCCTCGACGGCGCGGCCGACTAAACCGTCTCTGCGGCCAGCCCGAGCGACTGCTCGAGCATCCGCTTCGGCTGGGCGCCGAGCGCCGCAGCCGCGGGCTCTCCGCCCTTGAAGAGGACGATCGTCGGGATGCTCATGATGCCGTAGCGTTGGGCCAGCGCGGGCTCCTCGTCGATGTTCACCTTCACGACGCGCAGGTCGTCTGCACGCTCGCGTGCGATCTCGTCGAGGACGGGCGAGACCGCGCGGCACGGGCCGCACCACTCCGCCCAGAAGTCCACGATGACGGGCTTCTCGCTCTGGAGAACCTCCGCCTCGAATGTGTCCGTCTTGATCGTTTCTGCCATATCTGCTCAAACGTAGACTGAGCCCGGAATGTTCCGGCCGCTTTCCTCCGTACCCGATCATCCGGGGATCGAACACGAGATCCTCGCGTGGTGGGACGAGCGAGGCACGTTCGAGAAGCTCCGCGCGCAGAACGCGGACGGGCCGATCTGGAGCTTCGTCGACGGCCCGATCACCGCGAACAATCCGATGGCCGCCCACCACTGCTGGGGACGAACGCTCAAGGACGTCTTCCAGCGCTACAAGGCGATGCGCGGCTTCCGCCAGCGCTACCAGAACGGCTTCGACTGCCAGGGCCTCTGGGTCGAGGTCGGCGTCGAGCGCGCCCTCGGCCTCAACTCGAAGCGGGAGATCGAGGAGTACGGCCTCGCGGAGTTCGCCGAGCGCTGCAAGGAGCGCGTGGCCGAGTTCGCCGAGGTCATCACCGAGCAGTCCCGCCTGCTCGGGATGTGGATGGACTGGGACAACGACTACTACACCTTCTCGGACACCAACATCGAGTACATCTGGCGCTTCCTGAAGACCGTGCACGAGCGGGGCTGGCTCTACGTCGGGCACCGGTCGGTCGAGTGGTGCCCCCGCTGCGGCACGTCGCTCTCTCAGCACGAGCTCGTCAACTCCTACGAGGAGATCACGCACCCGTCCCTTTACATCCGACTGCCGCTCAAAGAGCGGCAGTCGGAAGCGCTGATGGTCTGGACGACCACACCCTGGACTCTGCCCGCCAACGTCGCCGCGGCCGTCAAGCCCGAGGCCGAGTACGGCCGGCGCGAGAGTGGCGACTGGGTCGCGGTCGCCCGCTACCCCCACGACGACTTCGTCCAAACCGTGCGTGGCGAGGAGCTGGTCGGGCTCGAGTACGACGGCCCCTTCGACGAGTTGCCCGCGCAGGAGGGCGTCACACACCGCGTGATCCCGTGGGAAGACGTCACGCTCGAGGAGGGGACCGGGATCGTGCACATCGCGCCGGGCGCCGGTGCCGAGGACTTCGAGCTCGCCAAGGTGCACGACCTGCCGGTGC
>DASQWP010000286.1:0-3066 GCA_035640195.1 Gaiellaceae bacterium
GCCTTACGGCGTTCCTGGAGAAGCGGCAGCCACGGTTCCGCGGGCGCCTGAAGCGCAGCGTCTCTGTGCCGAAAGAGTCACGAGCGAACACATGTTCGCTATGCTGGCCGGTGGGAGTCGTACCCTCAGACGCCCATGCACAGCTACTTCGGCCCCGACGGGCGGCTCGCCGCCTCGCTCCCCGGCTTCGAGCCCCGGGGCGAGCAGGCTGCGCTCGCCCAGGAGGTCGCGGACGCCCTGGAGCGGGGCGAGCACCTGCTCGCCGAGGCGGGGACGGGTACCGGGAAGAGCCTCGCCTACCTGATCCCGGCGCTCGCCTCGGGCAAGCGCGTCGTCGTGGCCACGGCGACGAAGGCGCTCCAGGAGCAGCTTCTGACCAAGGACATCCCCGCGGCGGCTGCCGCTCTCGGTCGCACGGTGCGCTGCGCCGTCCTCAAGGGGCGGCAGAACTACCTCTGCCGCCGCAGCCTGCAGGGGCTCGAGCTGCCGCTCTTCCGGTCGGCCGAGGATGCCCACGAGTACGAGCGGCTCGTGGACTGGATCGGAACGACGGAGACGGGCGACCGCGCCGAGCTCGCCGTCGAGCCGCGCGCGACGCTCTGGAGCGAGCTCGCCGTGGGTGCCGATCGCTGCGCCGGCCGCCGGTGCGCATTCCTCGGCTCATGCTTCTCGGAGCTGGCCCGCGAGCGCGCGGGGGAGGCCGAGCTCGTGATCGCCAACCACGCGCTCTACTTCGCGGACGTCGCCGTGCGCGGGCGGAGCCGCGACGGCCCCGGCGTCCTCCCCGAGCACGACGCCGTCGTCTTCGACGAGGCTCACCGTCTCGAGGAGGCGGCTGCGTCCTGGTTCGGCGGCCGTGTGTCGCTCGCCGGCGTGCGTCAGCTTCTCCGGGACGTCGAGCGTGCCTGCCGGGAGAGCGGGAGCGCGGTCCCGGCCCGCGCCCTCACCGAGATCGACCGCAGCGCCGAGGAGCTCCTCGGCGGGCTCGAGCCGGGGCGGGGCCGGCGACGCCTCACCGAGCTCGAGGCCGAGGCCGCCTTCGAGCCGGCGTCCGAGCTCGCAGCGTGCCTCACGCAGCTGGCCGAGTCCCTGCGGGGCGCCGGCGAGGACGAGGACGCGCTCGCCCACCGCGCGCTCGCCACGATCGACGACCTCGACGCCTGCCTCGCCCCCGAGGACGAGAACTCGGTCGCGTGGGCGGAGCAGGGCGCGGTCGCCTGGGCGCCGATCGACCTCTCCGAGCTCCTGCGCGAGCGGCTCTGGGGCCGCGAGACGACGGCAGTGCTGGTCTCCGCAACGCTCGAGGCGCGGTTCCTCCGGGGGCGGCTCGGTCTCGACGACGCGCGCGAGATCGCTCTCGCCTCGCCCTTCGATTTCGGCGAGCAGGCGCTCCTGTACGTGCCGAGAGCCTTCCCGGAGCCGCGCTCGCCCGGCTACTACCAGCGTCTCGCCGACGAGGTCGTCTCCCTCTGCCGTCTGTCGGAGGGGCGCGCGCTCGTCCTCACCTCCTCCTACCGCGCGCTCGACGAGCTCTGGGAACGGGCCGGCCCACGGCTCCCCTATGCCGTCCTGCGCCAGGGAGAGGCGCCCCGGGAGCGGCTCCTGGAGCAGTTCCGCGACGAGGTCGACTCCGTCCTCTTCGCCACCTCGACGTTCTGGCAAGGGGTCGACGTCCGCGGGGAGTCCCTCTCGCTGCTCGTCATCGACAAGCTCCCGTTCGCGGCACCCGGGGACCCGCTCGTCGAGGCCCGCTGCGAGCGGATCGTGCGCGGCGGAGGCGACTGGTTCGCCGAGTACGCGCTGCCCTCCGCGGTCCTGCAGCTCCGGCAGGGGTTCGGTCGGCTGATCCGCGGTCACGGCGATCGCGGGGTCGTCGCCGTCCTCGATCCGCGCCTGCGCACGCGAGCGTACGGCCGCCGCTTCCTCGAGGCGTTGCCGCCCTGCCCGGTCGTCGCCGATCCGGGAGCCGTGGCGGACTTCTTCGGCGTCAGGGCGAGCGCGAGTGCCTGATACCTTTTTCCGTCCGTGGCCAAGAAGAAGAAGAGCCGCGTCCCGGCCCCGCCCAAGCGCACCGTCCAGGCTCCGCGGCCGTATCACGCGCCCCGCGATCCTCGAAGGACGAGGCTCCTGTTCCTCGGCCTCGGCGCCGCGATCCTCGTCGCAGCCGCGGTCGTGGGCATCGCCATGGTCGCCTCGGGCGGGGATGGGGGCGGCGTCGAGGCCTCGGAGATCTGCGAGGTCGAAGACTTCTCCGCCCAGGGTCGTGCGCACGTCGAGGAGCTCGAGGAGGACTTCGAGTACAACTCGATCCCCGCCACGAGCGGCCCTCACTTCGGGCAGCCCCGAGGGCCGGCGATCTGGAACCTCTACACCGATCCCGTCCGGCAGGAGAGCCTCGTCCACAACCTGGAGCACGGGGGCGTGGTCGTCCAGTATGGGAGCGAGGTTCGGGAAGCGACTGTGGACGAGATCGCCGCCTGGTACCAGGATGACCCGCGCGGCCTCGTCGTCGCCCCGCTCCCACCGGCGCTCGAGGAGGAGGAGCCGGCGCTCGCGGGACAGGTCGCGCTCACGGCCTGGACGCATCTGATGACCTGCGACACGTTCGACGAGAGCGCCTTCGACGACTTCGTGGACGAGTACCGCGGCCCGCAGGGCGACGGCCCCGAGAAGTTCCCGCTCGACGCCTTACAGCAGGGCTCTCAGTAGCCGACGAACGCCTTGAGGAAGCGAGCCGGGGTGGCGGAACGGTAGACGCGGGGGACTTAAAATCCTCTGCCCGCGAGGGCGTGTGGGTTCGACTCCCACCCCCGGCACTAACTGAATAGCCTGCAAGGCGGCATCTTCCCTCGCACTTGAGGTGGCTTCCGCTCCTGTGCCTATAATGGGTGCGGTAACCAGGTGGGTAACGAGAAGGAGGAACCGCGATGGCATCCGTTCAAGCTCGACACAGCCGCTCATGCGCGCTCGGAGACACCTTCCGAGTACCTGAGCACGGAGAAGGCTGCACCTGCCAGCCCACTCTCTACGTCTTCGTTCGGCAGGCGGGTAAGGCCCACAAGCACA
>DASQWP010000287.1:0-3286 GCA_035640195.1 Gaiellaceae bacterium
GGCGCTCGTGCAGGCGAGGCGTGTCTGCCACAGATGTCATGAATTCTCGGCGCCGGGATCCCGCTTGCCCGATCTGGGCTCGGTCCTCCCTACGCATTCCTCTCCAGCGTAGCAGCGGCGCCCTCTCACGCGGCGGCCGGACGCAGCCTGGCGCGCTTCCGCTCCACCGAGCGAAGCCTCTGCCTGAGGCGGGCCCATGCCCAGGGCTCGACCTCCTCGTAGCGGGCCGATCCGATCTCCGCCTGGGTGGATTCGAGGTACTCGAACCACGCGTCCGCTTCCTCGATCGCGAGCGCCTCGCGCGTCTCCTCGGTGCTCATGACCGGACAGGCTAGGACCGGGACCGGACGGAGCGGACGAGGTCTCCGAGCCGCTTCGTGCCGCCCGCCTCGAAGTAGGCGATCGCCGCCTCTCCGAGCGCGCGCGTGGCCGCGAAGGCGAGCGCACCCTGGGCGGCCCACCCGACGCCCGGCACGACGCCGACGAGCGAGCGCGCGACCGCCCGGAAGCCGAAGCCGGCTGCGATCACGGGCAGGAGCTCGAGGGCCCGTTCCCGGTCGATGCTCTCGCCGTGGGCGGCGGCAATGCGGAACACCATGCGGATCTGGTTCAGGAGCAGCACCGGCAGGTCGGCGCCTGGAATGAAGATGGCGGCGGCGAGCACCCCGTTCTGCCTGGAGAAGCCGCGCACGATGTCTTCGGAGACGGGCCGCCGCAGGACCGGCAGCTTCGCTGCGAGCGCGTAGCCGTTGTCCCCGAGCCGCGCTGCGATCCGCTCCGCGATCCGCTCGAGCGGGAGCGACTCCCCCGGCGCGACCGCGAGAACGTCGGTCGCGAGCACGTAGGGCACGTCCACGGCCTCGCCCGCCGGCTCGCCGATGAGGACGCAGAGGACCTCGACGTCGCTCCGGCCGGCCATCCGGAAGACCGCCTCGTCCGCCTTGCTCGGGCGGGGCCCGTCGACGACGTGGACGAGGACCTGAGCTCCCTGCACGTCATAGCGAGTCACCTCCCAATCCGAGAGATCGCGCACGGCGCGCTGGTCTCCGCCCGCGACGAGCGCGCCTCGAAGCGCCTCGGCGTGCTCGGGCGCTCCCGACACGAGGATCGGCCGGACGTCGTCCGCGGCCGCCCGGATCTCCTTGACGACGCTCCAGACGGCCGTCGGCTTGATCGGAAGCGTTCGCAGCGTCAGGGCCGTCCGGCGAGTCGGCCGCGTACGTGGATGGACTCGAGGATCCCGATCATGATCAACGTCGTGATCAGCGAGCTGCCGCCGTAGCTCACGAGCGGGAGGGGGATGCCCGTCACCGGCGCGATCCCGATCGTCATCCCGACGTTGATGAAGAGCTGGAAGACGAGCGCGAAGACGATCGTGCCCGCCACCGTGGCCGTGAACAGGTTCGGCGCGACGGCGATGATCTTGATCCCCCGCCACACGATGAGCGCGTAGAGCAGGAGCAGGATCGAGGCGCCCAGGAATCCGCGCTGCTCTGACAGCGACGAGAAGATGAAGTCCGTGTTGTGCTCCGGGAGGTAGTTGAACTTCGTCTGGGTCGCGTTCGCGACGCCGCGCCCGTCCAGGCCGCCCGAGCCGACCGCCGTGATCGACTGGTTGACGTTGTACGTCGAGCCGCCCGGGTCGACGTCTGGGTTGACGAAGCCGGTGAGGCGGTCGCGCTGGTACGGCTGGAGGACCTCGACGCCCGCCGAGGGGAGGAACCAGAGGATGGCCGCGGCGATCAGCCCGGCGACGATCCCGACGGCGGCCAGATGCCGCCAGGGCGCTCCGCCGAGGAAGAGGACGCCGACCACGGAGGCGCCGTAGATGAGCGAGGTGCCGAAGTCGGGCTCCTTGAAGACGAGCAGCGTGAGCGGGGCCGCGAGCAGGACGACGCCGGCAGTCGTCCTCCACTCCCCCACGCGCAGCCGGCGGTCGGCGACGAAGCCTGCGAGGAAGACGATGAGGATGATCTTCCCGAGCTCGGAAGGCTGGAAGTTGAAGAAGCCGAACTCGATCCAGCGCTTCGAGCCCCGGATCTCCTCGCCGAGGACGTAGACGGCTATGAGGAGCACGACCGCCACCCCGTAGAGCGGAACGCGCAGGCGGCGGTAGACGTCGGGGTTGATCGCCGTCGCCACGGCGAGCAGGAAGGCGCCGATGCCGATGTAGACCGTTTGCCGAAAGACGAAGTAGTCAGGATCGCCGGGGACGTCGCGTCGCGTGACGGCCTCGAGCACCCAGAGGCCGTAGGCGACGAGCGCGCCTGTGGCAGCGAGGAGAAGGTAGTCGACGTGGCGCAGGAAGGCGCCGATCTCCCAGGTGGCGGCTTCCGCGCGGTGCGCCGGCTGGGCGACACGGGTGACCATCACTCGGACTCCTGCACGGTCGCCACGTAGCTGCCGGGCTCGACGTCGAAGTAGTCCTCGAACACCTGGAGGGCCGTCGGGGCGGCCGCCACGCCGCCGAAGCCGCCGTTCTCGATCAGCGCGCAGACGGCGATCTCGGGATCGTCGTACGGCCCGTAGCCGCACCACCACGACTGGTCGCGGAGGCCCTCGAAGCCCGGCAGCTGCACGAACTTCTCCGCCGTCCCGGTCTTGCCCGCGATCGGCACGGGGAAGTCCTTGAAGATGTTGACCGACGTCCCGTACGTCTCGTGCGTCGCCTGGAAGAGCCCGCGCTGGACGGCGGCCAGGGCGTTCGGGTCGATGTTGATCTCCTTGGGCGGCTTGGGCGTGTACGGGCGGAGGACGACCGGCGGCTCGCCATCGTTGCGGGGCTCCTCCACGGCCTTTACGAGCTGCGGCTCGACGAGCTTGCCCCCGTTGGCGATCATCGCGTAGGCCCGCGTCATCTGGAGGGGCGTGACGAGCAGGTCTCCTTGGCCGATGGCGAGCTGGACGGAGTCGCCGCTCGTCCAGATCTTGTCGATCTCGGACTCGAAGTGGCGGCGGCGCCAGGCGGGCGTCGGCACGAGGCCCTCCGCCTCGGGCCCGACGTCCACGCCGGTGGGTGTGCCGAACCCCATCGACCTCGCCCAGCGCTGAAGCGGCGAGTCGTCGCGCACGTAGAAGCGGAGGCCGACGACGTAGAAGTAGGTGTCGCACGTCTCGACGAGGGCGCGGTCGAGCGTCAGCCGGTAGTCGGCGAAGGGATTGACGTTGGTGAAGGTCTGCCCGTCGATGACCATCCTTCCGACGCAGGGGACCTCCTCGCTCGACGTGAGCATCCCTTCCTGCAGCGCGGCCAGGGCGGTGAACGGCTTGAACGTCGAGCCGGGCG
>DASQWP010000288.1:0-5831 GCA_035640195.1 Gaiellaceae bacterium
GTCCCCATCATCCCGGGGACGACCGAGCCCGTCGAGTCGGTGGAGGAGATCCTCAGGCTTGGCCACGAGCACGGCTGGCCGCTGGCGATCAAGGCGTCGGCGGGCGGCGGCGGCAAGGGCCTGAAGGTCGTCGGCTCCGCCGAGGAGGCCGAGCGCGCGCTCGCCTCGGCGAGGCGGGAGGGGGAGTCCTACTTCGCGGACCCGACCGTCTACGTGGAGAAGTTCCTCGAGGCTCCTCGCCACGTCGAGGTGCAGGTGCTCGCCGACTCCCACGGGAACGTCGTGCATCTCGGCGAGCGCGACTGCACCATCCAGCGGCGCCACCAGAAGCTCGTCGAGGAGACCCCCTCACCTGCGGTGACGCCGGTGCTACGCGAGCGGATCGGCGCGATCGCGGTCGACGCCGCGCGCGCGGTCCGGTATCGGGGCGCGGGGACGATCGAGGGGTTGCTCGACCGCGGCGGCGACTACTTCTTCCTCGAGATGAACACGCGCATCCAGGTCGAGCACACCGTCACAGAGCTCGTCACCGGGATCGACCTGGTGCGCGAGCAGGTGCTGGTCGCCGCCGGCGAGAAGCTCTCGTTCGGGCAGGAGCACATCCGGTTCTCAGGCCATGCGATCGAGTGCCGGATCAACGCCGAGGACGTGGGCAACGGCTTCCTGCCCACGCCCGGCGTCGTCAGCGGCTACCGCGAGCCGGCGGGCCCCGGGGTCCGCGTGGACTCGGGCGTCGTCGAAGGCTCGGAGGTCGTCGGGCTCTACGACCCCTTGATCGCCAAGCTCTGCGTCTGGGACACGAACCGGGAGCGCGCGCGCCGCCGGATGCTGCGCGCGCTCGAGGAGTACTCGATCGAGGGGGTCACGACCCTCGTGGGCTTCCACCGGGCTCTCCTCGAGCATTCCTGCTTCGTCGAGGGGTCGACCTGTCACGGGATCGTCGAGAGCGCCGACCTCTCGCGGCGAGCGCAGTCGTTCGCCGCGAGCAAGCCCCCGGCGCCGGTGAACGCGGCTCGGACGACGGACCAGACGGTCGGGATCGAGCTGGACGGTCGCCGCTACGAGGTCAAGATCCTGCGGGCCGAGCCGCCGCACGCCGAGCTGGCCCGAAGGCGGCGCGAGCGGGCGGGAGGCGGCGCGCACCACGCGGCGGCCAAGGAGGCGGTCGTGAGTCCCATGCAGGGGACCGTCCTCGCAGTCGAGGTGTCGGAGGGCGACGAGGTCAGCGAGGGCCAGGTCATCTGCGTCGTCGAGGCGATGAAGATGGAGAACGAGATCACGGCTCACCGCCACGGGCAGGTGACCGGGCTCTCGGTCGCAGCCGGGGAGGCGGTCAAGACCGGGCAGGTCATCTGCGTGGTCGCCCAGGCCGGCGACGAGGCCGGGCCCTAGTGTCCCGCGCCGGCCTGTAAGGCACACCTTACAAATCCGGTACGCTTTCGAGCGTGGCGGTCAGCGTCGAGAACATGGCGAGCGCGCCGAAGCGGGCGCTCTGCGCCGACGTCTCCGACGAGTGCGCCGAGTCCCTGGCGGCCACCGCCAGTCGCATCGACCACTGGATCCTCGTCGAGTACCGCGGGCTCTGGGACCGCGACGTCCTCGGGGGCAGCCTTCTCTCGCCCGAGCTGAAGGCCCACCTGCGGCGCCAGCTGCGCGAACTGGGCGATGCGCGGCTCCTCTTCGTCAAGAAGCCCGAGCGCCGCGCTTATGCTCGCCGGCAGCTCTTCTTCGGCACCTCGAAGCCTGGGGAGGAGCGCTTCTTCCAGCTCGAGTTCGACCGCCACGACGACCTCGTCGACCTCGACTTCGCGGCCGCCCTCTCCGGGGAGCAGACGCCCGGGCTTCCCGTCGACCATCCGCTCTATGTCGTCTGTACGCACGGAAAGCGCGACCGCTGCTGCGCCAAGTACGGCCGGCGTCTCTACGACGCGCTCCGGAACGAGGCCGAGAGCGGCTGGGTCTGGCAGTCGACCCACGTGGGCGGCGACCGCTTCGCGGGCAACGTCGTCGTCCTGCCCCAGGGGCTCTACTTCGGACGCGTGGGCCGAGAGGACGTCCGTCCGCTCCTCGACGAGCACGCCGAGCGCAACGTCTTTCTCGAGCTCTACCGGGGCCGCTCCGCCTACTCCTTCGCCGTGCAGGCGGCCGAGCAGGCGGTCCGGGTCGAGGCCGAGCTCCTGGGGATCGACGATCTCGAGCTTCTCGGCTCGGAGGAGACGGATGGAGGCTGGCTCGTTCGCTTCCGCGGCCCCGAGGGCGAGGTCCACGAGGTGGGAGTGGTGGAGGAGCGCGGCGGAGAGGCGGTCTATCTGACGTGCGGCGCCGTCACGCCCCAGCACGCCCGCCGCTATGCGGCGGCGAGCCATCGCGTGACGCGTCCGTAAGGCGCAGGAGGCCTTCGCGCACGAGCCGGCGCACGAGCACGAGCCGGCCCTCGCCGTCGAGATCGCCGGGCAGGTCGGCCGGGCGGAACGGCTCCTCCGCCTGCACGCAGAACTCCAGGTCCGGGCGTACGAACGCCGGAAAGCGGACTTCCTTGCCCTCGAACACGAGCACGGCGCCTTCGTCGTCGGCCTCCACGTCCGCGATCACGGTCGCCCGCCGCTCGACGGGCGTCTCCTGCTCGAGCCGGGCCAGCGCGCGCAGCTGGCTCAGTCCCCCGGCCGGGACGGGACGGCGCGTCCACACGAAGCGGCGGCGCATCCGACGCGCGACATCGTCCGGGTCGAGCCGCTCGCGCAGGCGCTCCACGAGGTCCTCGGCGCCGATCCCGTCGACCGGCACGGCGCGACGGAAGCCGAGCTCCTCCGCACAGTCCTCGAGCGCGCCCTTGAACGCGTCCATCCACGTGTACGGATTGACGCCGACCGTGAGGTGGAGCGAGTCCGTGTCGGAGGTCTCGGCCTCGTGGAGCCAGCCTCGCGGGAGGTACAGCGTGTCGCCCGCCCGGAGGGTGAGCTCGTGCGTCGGCGTGCCGGGCTTGCCGAGCTCCTTCCCGTAGCGCTGCTGCTTAAGCGGCAGCTCGAGCAGCGGCTCGTAGACGAGCCAGCGCTTCTCGCCCGCGACCTGGAGGACGAAGACGTCGTGCGTATCGTGGTGGACGGCGAAGCCCTGCGAGCCGCGCGGCGTGTAGTAGGCGTTGGTCTGCACCGGCTGGCCGAGAGCGCGCTCGAGGTCGCGGCAGAACGCGGCCACGGGGCGCCAGTTCAGGTGGAGCGCCTGGAGGACGATCGTCGCGCCCGCCTCCCACTCTGCGAGCACGCGGCCGACGTCGGCCGCCCCCGTGATCGGCGGACGCCAGGGAATGTCGCGCGTGTACGCGCGCAAGTCGATCTGCGCGCCGTCCTTGACGAGCCGGAAGGCTGGGTAGCGAATCCCGGTCGAACAGACCAGCCGCTCGACGTCCGCCTCGGAAAGGAGGTCGTCGAAGCGCCCTGTTTCGCTCCGCGGGACGACGAGCGGCTGCTGCTCCCAGTGCTCGGCGAAGAATGTCTCGGCCGAGACAGGATCCAGCGTGCGCGCGAGCGCGGCGCTAGCTGGGGTCGGTCTCGTCCGTGTCCGTGTCGGTTGTGTCGGTGTCGTCCGCGTCCTGGTCGTCCTGGTCCGTGTCGGCCGGCTGGTAGCTCTTTCCGTCCTGCGTCGTCGTCTGGATGTCGTCGTCGCGCAGTGTCGACATGCGGCTCCTCCTACTCGGGTGAACGGCGGAAACCTACAGCGTTCGTCTGTATGCCCGGAGCGCCCGTGTCGCGAACGCGGAGGGAACGTGGACGTCAGCGTTCGGTGCAGACGGTCGCGCCGATGCGGCGCATGACCCTGTCGAAGCTCCGGTCGAGCCTCTTGCTCTCCTCCATGCTGACGCTGAAGGAGTGTCGATGCCCCCGCCGGGCGGCTCGCTCGGCCGCCGCACCGACCTGGAGCACGGCCCGGTCGAGCTCGACGATCCGCCTCGCGTCCGCTCGGTAGCGCGATGGCGTCGGGAGGGCGCGGAAGTCGGTGTCGAAGCCACGGACGAGCCGTTCCCACGACTCGAGGAAGTTGGCGAACTCTTCGAGTCCGTCGGGCTCCGGAAGCCTGTCGAAGTCCCTGTTCATCTGTGTGCAGAGCGCGTTCAGCTTGCGGACGTAGCGCGCCTCGGCCCGGGTTCGCTCGGGCTTCGTACGCTCGCTGCCGGCAGCGACGCGCTCTGCGAACTCGGCCGCGTCCTTCGGCGGCGCCTCGAAGAGCGTGCTGCCGAGCGCGGCCGCGCCGCCGAGGATGGCGGCCGCGGCGACGACGACGACGAGTAGCTTGAACAGCCTCCGGACGAGCCTCATGAGGCGACCTCACGCTTCCATCGCCCGTTCGCGCCTCCGGCTGATCGCTCATGCGAGTGATTGGGGCCGTTACACTCGCCCGCGGCCCGTGGACCTCTACGAGTACCAGGGAAAGCAGCTCTTCGCGCGCTTCGGCATCCCCGTGTCGGAGGGGCGCGTGGCTGCCTCCGCCGAGGAGGCCCGCGCGGCCGCGGAGGAGCTCGGAGGCCAGGTCGTCGTCAAGGCGCAGGTGCTCACCGGCGGGCGGGGCAAGGCCGGTGGAATCAAGCTGGCGGCGACGCCTGCGGAGGCCGAGGCGCGCGCGGGCGAGATCCTCGGGATGGACATCCGCGGCCACACGGTGCGGAGGATCTGGGTCGAGCGGGCCTCTGACATCGCCAGGGAGTATTACCTCTCGATCACGTTCGACCGGGGCGAGAAGAAGCCGCTCTTCATGCTCACGACCAAGGGCGGCGTCGACATCGAGGAGGTGGCGGAGAAGACGCCGGAGGCGCTCGCCAAGCTGCACGTCGACCCGCTCGTCGGCTTCCAGCCCTACCAGGCGCGGTGGCTCTGCTTCACGGCGGGCGTCGACGACCCGAACGAGCAGAAGCAGGTGATCGCGATCGTCGGCAAGCTCTACGAGGCCTTCGTCGGAGCGGACGCCATGCTCTGCGAGATCAATCCGCTGATCGTCACGCCCGCCCGCGAGGTGAAGGCGCTCGACTCGAAGTTCACGGTCGACGACAACGCCCTCTTCAGGCACCCGGACGTGGCGGAGATGCACGACGTGGAGGCGGCCGACCCGCAGGAGCTCCTCGCGCGCGAGAAGGGGGTCACGTACGTGAAGCTCGACGGCGAGGTCGGCATCCTCGGGAACGGCGCCGGGCTGGTCATGTCCACGCTGGACGTCATCGACCAGGTGGGCGGCTCGCCCGCCAACTTCTGCGACCTCGGCGGCGGCGGCGACGCGGAGGGCGTGGTCGACGCGCTCGAGGTGATCACCACCGACCCGCAGGTGCAGGCCATCCTCTTCAACATCTTCGGCGGCATCACGCGCTGCGACGAGGTTGCGCGGGGCATCCTCGAGGCGCTCGAGCGGATGACGATCGAGCATCCCATCGTCGTGCGACTCGACGGGACGAACGCGGAGGAAGGACGTCGCCTGTTGACCGAGGCAGCCCCCGAGAACGTCCACGTCGAGGAGACCATGCTCTCGGCGGCGGAGCGTGTGGTCGAGCTGGCGGGAGCGCGATGAGCTCCATCTGGGACGAGCGGGCCGAGGCATACCGGACGAGCGAGGCGCATCGAGAGGGCGCCGACCTCGACCTCCTCGTCGAGTGGGCGGCGGGCGCGCGGACGGCGCTGGACGTGGCCACGGGCGGCGGGCACGTCGCGCGGAGGTTGCGGGAGGCAGGACTCGAGGTCGTGAGCTGCGACCCTGCTCCGGGCATGCGCCCGGACGTCGTCTGCCGGGCCGAGGACCTGCCGTTCGCGGACGAGAGCTTCGAGGTCGTCGCCTGCCGGGTCGCGGCCCAC
>DASQWP010000289.1:0-14933 GCA_035640195.1 Gaiellaceae bacterium
TTCGCGGGGCGGGATAGTAGCCGGCGAAGAGGTCCAGGATCTCCCGCACGGTCAGCAGGTGGTAGACGGCGGAGGACTGGAGCACGATGCCGATGCGGGCGCGGAAGTCTCGACCGGCGCGGGACGGGTCCTGGTCGAGGACGCTCACCTGGCCGCCGTCGCGGTCGCGGTAGCCCTCGAGGATCTCGACCGTGGTCGTCTTCCCGGCGCCGTTCGGGCCCAGGAGCGCGAAGACCTCGCCTGTGCGCACCTCGAAGGAGATGCCGTGAAGCACTTCGCGCGAGCCGTAGGACTTGCGGAGCCCGGCGACCGCGATCGCGCTCACAACCGGAGCCCGGCGACGCCCGCCGGCGGAAACTCCGGCTCCGGCTCGCCTGTGAGTGCTGCGGCGATCTGGCCGCAGTCCGGCTGGTGGCCGACGACGACGATGATCTCGCCGCGCTCGCGGGCTGCCTCCGCGACAGCCGCCGCGCTCGCGCCCGGGGCGAGGCGCTCTTCCGGACCCGCGTGAACGCCGAGCTCCCGCGCGAGCAGGTCACCGGTCTCGCGGGCGCGCAGGAGCGGACTGGTGAGGATCGCGTCCGGGCGGACGCCCTCCTCGCGCAGGCGGACGCCGAGCGAGCGCGCCTGCTCGCGCCCGGCCGCCGTCAGCGGCCTGAGCTCGTCGGGAACGCCCTGGGCGGCCTCCGCGTGACGGACGAGGTAGAGCTGCATCGCGAGCCAGAATATCGGCCTCGGCTCGCCCCGCCGGCGTGCGTATGCTGGCCCCATGAGCCCGCTGGTGCGCGTCGCCGCCTGACGCATGCAGAGCTTCCGCTACGTCGTCGCCGACGTCTTCACCGACCGTCCGCTGGCCGGGAACCAGCTGGCGGTCTTCACGGACGCGCGCGGGATCCCCGAGGAGCTGCTCCAGCCGCTCGCCCGCGAGATGAACTTCTCGGAGACCGTGTTCGTGTACACGGCCGACGGCGACGGCCACGCGCGCATCCGGATCTTCACGCCGGTCAGTGAGCTCCCCTTCGCCGGGCATCCGGTGCTCGGGACGGCGTTCGTGCTCGCGGCGCCGCTCCAGCTCGGTGAGATCCGGCTGGAGACGGGCGCCGGCGTCGTCCCGGTCGCGCTCGAGCGCGAGGACGGGCGCATCGTCTTCGGGCGCATGAGCCAGCCCATCCCTACGGTGCGGCCGTTCGAGCGGGGAGACGAGCTGCTCGCGGCGCTGCGCGTGGAAGGCTCGGAGCTCCCGCTCGAGCTCTACGAGTCCGGCCTCGGGAACGTCTACGTTCTCCTGTCGAGCGAGGAGGTCGTGGCATCGGTCGCGCCCGATCTGGGGGCGGTCGCCGACGTCATGGGCACCGTCCACGCCTGCTGCGTCGCCGGATCAGGGTCGCGCTGGAAGATGCGCATGTACGCGCCGGCCGACGGCGTTCCGGAGGACCCCGCGACCGGCTCGGCCGCCGGGCCGCTCGCCTGTCACCTCGCCCGTCACGGCCGGATCGGCTTCGGCGAGGAGATCGAGATCTCCCAGGGAGCGGAGATCGGGCGTCCGAGCACGCTCTATGCGCGGGTCGAGGGCTCTCCCGAGCGGATCGAGAAGGTCGAGGTGGGCGGCTCCGCGGTGGTCGTCGCGCGCGGCGAATTCCGCTTCTAGCTCCACGCGACGTCGCGGATCTCCGGGAGCTCGACGCCGAGGGCGCGCCAGAAGGTGCCCCCGTCGCCCGAGACGTACAGGCGGTTGCGGGCGCCGTAGAGTATGTGGTCGGGGTTCTCCGCGAGCGCGACGGCCCGTCCGGGCGGGAGCCCGCTGCCGCGCTCGTTCCACGTGACTCCGGTGTCGTGCGAGATGAGCAGGGGAGGCTTGCGGTCGACCAGGAGGACGATCGTCGCCCCGAGCGCGTCGACGTCGAGAACGGAGCTCGCGGCCCAGGACGGGGTGAGGCCGAGCGGCCGCGTCCGCTCGACCGCCGCGCCCGGCTGGCGCCCGGCCAGCTGGTCCTCCTCCGCCGTCTCGCCGACCTCGACGAGGTACAGGCCGTCGTCACAGCCGGCGAGGACGATCAGCGGCCGCGCCATTCCGAGAGGAGCGCGTGCGCGGCCTGCGTGGCGAGTCGCGCGGCCGACGGAGGCCCGTGGCGCCGGAGCCGGAAGGAGGCGTAGGCGGCCATGAACACGTCGCCGGCGCCCGTCGGATCGGCGCTTTCGACCGGCCGCGTGGCGACGTGCTCGGCGAGCCCGTCGGCGTACACGATCGAGCCGCGGTGCGCCAGCGTGATCACGATCTCGGGGACCCCCAGCGTCTTCAGCGAGCGATCGTTGGGTGCGAGCGACAGGATGTCCGCCTCGTCCTCCGAGAGCTTGAGGACGTCGACTTGGCGAAGCACCTCGCGGTCGAACTCGGCGTCGAAAGCGATCTCGCCCTGTCGGGCCGGCCGCACGAGCGCCTGGCCGTCGAGAGACAGGCGGCGCCCGCGGCGCAGGGCCGCGAGCGTCTCCGCGGGGAAGTCCGCGCGGGTGAGCGCGCCTGCGTGCACCCAGCCGGCGCCGGCCAGAGCGGAGCCGAGCCAGCCGCGCACGTCCTCGGGCGTCCAGGCGGCGCCGAGCTCGTCGAGCGCCATCAGCCGCCCCTCCTCTCGGTTCTCGATGCGGAAGGCGATCGTCCGCTCGGCCTGGCGCGCGACGACGGGAAGGCCGAGGGCGTTCAGCCGGTGGCGGTCCTCGTCGGCGACCTTCGTCGCGAGGACGGCCGGATGGCCGAGCAGGCGAAGCGCCCGCGCCGCGTAGAACGGCGCTCCGCCCAACCGTGGCAGGCCGCCGTCAACGCGATCCAGCGAGACGAGCCCGACGACGCCCAAGCGGGGCATGGGCGGAGCGTAAGGCCGCGTAGAGGGCGAATGCGAGCGCAAAGGCCGGCAGGGAGGCGCCGCCCGTGAACTCGCCGACGCCGGGAGCGCCGGCGACGAAGTCGACCCACCGCTCCGGCCCGGTCGGCTGGATCCATTGATAGAGCGCGAAGCCGGCGAGCCAGGCGCCGATCCCGCTCCAGCGGACGGCCGTCTCCTGCGCTGCTCCGACGAGGAAGTCGGCTGCGAGCACGCCGAAGAGCGGCACGAAGAAGGATCCGAGCAGGAAGAGGAACGCCTCGTAGCGGGCGAGGTCGATCCCGAGCGCGCCGCCGGTCGCGACCCCGGCGACGAGCAGGATCAGCAGGCGCTGCGACGCCTGCGGCAGGAGGTTCTGGAGGGAGACGGCCGCCGAGTAGACGTTGGCGAAGGGCTCGTCGGTCTCGTCCACGGTGAGCGCGAGCAGGGCGAGCGCGCTCGCGGCTCCGCCTGCGGCGACGGCCGTAAGGAGCGCGGTCGTGTCGTCGAGCCCGCGCGAGAGGAAGAGGAGCGCGCCGAGCCCGAAGAGCCAGGCGTGGGGCACGAAGTACCCGACGGAGGTTCCCCAGAAGGCCCCACGCCTGCTGCGCGCGAAGCGCGTGTAGTCGGCCGCGAGCGGCAACCACGACGCCGCCATGGCGACGGTCAGGTCGACTCCCTGCCACCAGGTCAGCCCGCCCTCTCCCGGCGCCGACCAGAGCGCGCCCGCGTCCGCGTCGTCGAGCGCCCACCACGTCAGGTAGCCGACGGAGGCCGCGACCGCCCAGACGGCGAAGCGGCGCACGTAGCGGCGGACGAAGGAGATGGGGCCCGCGAGGGCGAGCGCAGTCGTGAGCGCGGCGAAGACGAGCACCCAAACCCAGCGTTCGCGGAAGCCGAAGAGCTCGTCCGCGAGCGCGTTCGCCGCCGCGGCGATCACGATCAGCTCGAAGGTCGCCCAGCCGAGATTCTGGAGGACGTTCAGGCCCGTCGGAAGGTAGGAGCCTCGCCGCCCGAGCGGATCTCGCATCAGCACCATCCCCGGAACGCGCCGGTCGGCTCCGATGAGGCCGGCGAGCCCGAGGAGGGAGTTGCCCAGCACGGCGCCGACGAGGATGGCGAGGAGCGCGTCGCGCAGGCCGAGCCCGGCGAGGAGCGTTCCCGCGACGAGGACGAGCAGGCTGATCCCGAGGTTGCCCCAGAGCAGGCCCACGTCCAGGCCCGAGAGCGTGCGCAGCCGCTCGGGGACGGGCGTGATCCCCCACGTGCGTTCCTTCTCCATGCTGCCTCCCTTCGCTGGCATTACCCAGATCAGGTTCGGCGGGTCGAGGCTCTCGAGCCTCCTCTCAGCCGCTAGGAAGCGGCTCCCCGGTCTTACGCCGAGACTCTACCGGCGATCCGCTCGATGCCTGCGACCGCGCGCTCGAGCGCCCCGGCGTCGAAGAGGAAGGGCAGCGCGTTCCCGATCTCGTGCGCCGGGCCGTCGAGGGACTCGGAGCCGGCGGCCGCATTGAGCGCGTAGCGGAGCGGGATCTCGTGGCAGACGACGAACGCGCACCGGTACGGCGCGGCGAGCAGGTCGCGGAAGGCGGCGCCGTAGCGGCGGGCGGCGTCGTCGAGGCTTTCTCCTCCGGGGAAGGGGACGTCCCGCTTGCGGCCGTCCTTCCAGGCTCGGTACTCGGCGAGCGTCGCCCCTTCCAGCTCGCCGACGTCGATGTCGTCGAGGAGCGGGGCGACGACGAGGGGGACGTCCTCACGCCCGGCGAGCGCGATCTCCGCCGTCAGCCGCGAGCGGGGAAAGCGGGTGTGCACGCAGGCGTCTAGCGGAAGCTGCGCGACCTGCGTCCCCAGAAGCCGTGCCTCCAGCTCCCCTTCCTCCGTGAGCGGCACGTCCATGCTCGGATCGCCGTTGACGCGCCGCTCGAGGTTCAGGATCGACTGTGCATGCCGTGCGAGGACGAAGAGCCTCATCAGACGACGAAGTGCTCGCGCCGCTCGCCCCCGCCCGCGAAGCGGTCGAGGCTGAGCGGCGAGAGGTCGAGCGTCGGCGCCTGGCCCGCGACCAGCTCGGCGAGGTACTCGCCCACCGCCGGGCTCTGCTGGAAGCCGTGGCCGGAGAACCCGGTCGCATAGAGGAAGCGGCGCGGCTGCTGCGTCTCGCCGACGATGGCGTTGTGGTCGGGGCTCATCTCGTAGTAGCCCCACCAGGAGGACTGGATCGGCAGCTCGGCGAGGGGCGGCAGTCGCCGGGTGGCCCGGTTGGCCACGCCTTCGATCGTCGGCTCGCGGCCGCCGAACACGAGGCCCTTTCCTTCCCGGTGGAAGTAGAAGCCGGTCGAGAAGTCGATCGTGAGCGGGAGCGGATCGGGAAGGCCCCCGTCCGCGGGCGTGAAGTGCACCCAGCGAGGCTCGCCCGTCACGGGGATGTCCAGGCCGGCGAGGTTGCCCACTTCGCGCGACCAGACGCCGGCGGTGCAGACGACTGTGTCCGTGCGGATCCGCCCGCCGCTCGTCTCCACGCTGTGGATCCTGTCGCCGAGCCGGACGATGCGATCGGCGCGTGTCGCCTGGCGGATGCGGACCCCCTGCGCCGCGGCCGCGCCGGCGTAGGCCTGCACGACCGCCTCGGGCGTGGCGTGCCCGTCCGCGGGGCAGTAGGAGGCCGCCAAGAGGTCGCCGGTCTCGAGCGCCGGCACGAGCTCCTTCGCCTCGTCGGGCGAGAGGAACCGCGAGGGCACGTCGAGTGCGTGTTGCACCGCCTGGGCTCGCCGGAAGCGCTCGACGTCCTCCTCCGCGTCGAGCAGGAAGAGGTAGCCGTTACGCCGGAAGCCGATGCCGCCGACACGCTCGAGGGCCTGGAACTCGGCCATCGAGCGAAGAGCGATGCGGACGTTCAGCTCGTCCGTGAACTGGGCGCGGATGCCGCCCGCCGCCTTGCTCGTCGAGCCGCCTCCCAGCGAGTCCCGCTCGACGAGCACGACGTCGGTGACCCCGAGCTTCGCCAGGTGGTAGGCGACGCTGGTCCCCATCGCGCCGCCGCCGATGATCACGACCTCCGCGGACTCGTCCAACGTGCGGCAATCCTATGCGTCGCCCCCGCTGCCATCTGCGAGGATTGAAACGGTGACCGTCGCTCGCCTTCGGCTCGCTCCCGTGGGGGAAACCATGTTTCCCCCACGTCCCCCCTTCTTTGACTCTGAGGGGGAACCTCCCGGTTCCCCCTCACCCCCTCCACACGCTCCTGGGCCGGGGCCCGGCCCATGAGCGAGGTCGTGCACGAGCCCTTCGAGCTCACGCGCGAGCAGCGCGAGATCCGTGATGTCTGCCGGGAGTTCGCCGAACGAGAGATCCGGCCGATCTCCCAGGCCGTGGACGAGGCCGACACGGAGGCTCCCTGGGAGGTGTGGTACAAGGCGGCCGCGCTCGGGCTCACCTCGTTCATGCTCCCCGAGGAGTACGGCGGCGGGGGCATGACGGACTGCCTCACCGGCTGCATCGTCCAGGAGGAGCTCTGCTGGGGCTGCTCCGGGATCGGCAACCTGATCACGTCCGGAGGCTTCTTCGCAGAGCCGCTCCTCGAGCTCGGGAGCGAGGAGCAAAAGCGGCGCTGGCTCGAACCGATCGCCGGCGAGCGGCCGCCGATGACGGCGCTCGCCACGACGGAGCCGGGCTCGGGCTCGGATGCGGCCTCCATGCAGACGACCGCCACGGCCGCGGACGGCGGCTACCGGCTCCGCGGCCAGAAGACGTGGGTCTCGAACGGGGGCCTGGCGGAGTACTACGTCGTCTTCGCCACGGTGGCTCCCGGGACGCGCTCACGCGGAGTCACAGCCTTCGTGGTCGAGAAGGGCGACCCCGGCGTCTCCTTCGGCGCTCCCATGCGGAAAATGGGCCAGCGCGCGATCGTGAACGCGGAGCTCTTCCTCGAGGACGTTCGGCTTCCGGAGGATCGGCGGCTGGGCGAGGAGGGCCTGGGCTTCTACGGGCTCATGCGCACGTTCGATCGCTCCCGCATCACGCTGGGCGCGGCCGCGACGGGCCTGGCGCGCGCGGCCCTCGAGTACGCGGTCGAGTATGCGAAGACGCGCGAGCAGTTCGGGAAGCCCATCGCCGAGCACCAGGCCGTCGCCTTCCGGCTTGCTGACATGGCCGTGCGGGTCGACGCCGCCCGCCTCCTCGTCCACAGGGCGGCTCGGAAGCTCGATGCGGGCGCGGAGGTGACTAAGGAGGCCGCGATGGCGAAGCTCTACGCCTCCGAGACGGCCATGTGGTGCACGTGGGCGGCCGTGCAGACCCTCGGCGGCTGGGGCTACTCGCGGGAGTACCCGGTGGAGAAGTGGATGCGCGACGCCAAGCTCGAGGAGATCGAGGAGGGCACGTCGGACATCCAGCGCCTCGTCATCTCGCGGCGCCTCCTCGCGTGACGCGGGATCTCGGCGCGCTCTTCGATCCCCGCTCGGTCGCGATCCTGGGTGCCTCGGCCGTTCCGGGCAAATGGGGCTTCTGGCTCGCCCGCGGCGCGGTGCGGGGGGAGGGCCGCCGCTCCGTCTACCTCGTCAACCGCAGGGGCGGCGAGATTCTCGGGCGGACGGCCCATACAACGCTCGAGGGGCTGCCCGAGGCGCCCGAGCTGGTCGTGGTCAGTGTGCCGGCGGCGGGAGTCGAGGAGGCGGTCGCGGATGCGCTCGCAGCGGGCGCGAAGGCCGTCGTCGTCATCAGCGCCGGCTTCGGCGAGATGGGCGAGGAAGGCGCCGCGCGGGAGCGCGCCATCGTCGAGCGGGTTCGCGCGGCGGGCGCCGTCCTCGTCGGGCCGAACTGCCTCGGCGTCTACGACGCCGGCGCGGAGCTCGAGCTCTGCTCGGAGGATCTCGAGCCGGGCTCGATCGGGCTCATCTCGCAGAGCGGCAACCTCGCGCTCGAGATCGGGCTGGTCGGGGCCGAGCTCGGACTTGGGTTTTCGCGCTTCGTCTCCCTCGGGAACCAGGCCGACGTGCGCGCGTCGGAGCTGATCGAGTCCTACGCGGCGCACGAGCCGACGAGGCTGATCGCCTTGTATTGCGAGGATTTCGCAGACGGGCGCGAGTTCGCCCGCGCCGGGAAGGCGGCCGTCGACTCCGGGACGCCGGTCGTCCTCCTTGCCGGTGGCGCCTCGGCGGCGAGCGCCCGCGCAGCACGCTCGCATACGGGGGCGCTCGCCAGCGACCTCTCCGCGGTCAGGGCGGCGTGCGTCGCGGCGGGGATCGAGCTCGTCTCCTCCCCCAAGGAGCTGGTGGACGTCGCCCTGGCTCTGCTCGCGGACCGGCGGCCGGCCGGACGCCGCATCGCGCTGGCCGCCGACGGCGGCGGGCACACCGTCGTCGCGTCGGATCTGGTCGAGGCCGGAGGCCTCGAGCTCCCGGCGCTCTCCGAGCGCACCCGGGAACGGCTGGCCGCGGCGCTTCCGGCGACGGCGACGCTCTCGAATCCGGTCGACTTCGCCGGCGGCGGCGAGCAGGACATCTCGAGCTTCGCGCGCGTCTCGCGGGCCCTGCTCGAGTCGGGCGAGGTGGACACGGTGCTCCTGACGGGCTACTTCGGCGGCTACTCCCAGTACTCCGAGGACTTCCGGGAGCAGGAGATCGAGGCGGCGGAGGGTATGGCCCGGGCCGCGGAGGAGACCGGGGTGCCTCTCTTCGTCCACACCATGTACTGGCGGGGGGCCGCGGCGGAGACGCTGCGCTCGAACGGCGTGCCGGTCTACCGGGAGGTGGAGGCGGCGGTCGGCGTGGCCGCGCGCCTGGCCCGTGCCCCCCGGGTCGACCTGCTGGGCGTGCCGGCCCTCCCCGAGCCGGCCGCACCGCTGAGGGGGGAGCACGGATACTTCCCCTCCCGCCGGCTCCTCGGCGGGGCCGGGATTCCCTTCGTGGAGGCGCGCGAGGCCGGGGGCCGCGAGGAGGCGCTTGCTGCCGCCGAAGAGCTCGGCTACCCGGTCGTGCTGAAGGCGCTCGGGCGCCTGCACAAGTCGGAGGCCGGCGGCGTGGCCGTCGGCCTTGCGAATGGGCAAGAGCTCGCCGAGGCGCTCACTCGCATGGAGCGCGAGCTGGCGCCCGCCGCCTACTCGGTCGAGCAGGCAGCGCCCGTTTCCGAAGGCGTCGAGCTGATCGTGGGCGTGAAGCGCGACGCGCGCTTCGGGCCGGTCCTGCTCGTCGGCGCGGGCGGCCTCTTCGCCGAGATCCTCGCCGACGTCGCCGTGGCGCTCGCGCCCGCGAAGGCGGAGACCGCGGAAGCCCTCCTGCGCTCGCTCCGCGCGGCGCCGCTCCTCGACGGGGCCCGCGGGCGCGCGCCCGTCGACCTCCCCGCGGCCGCCCGCGCCGCCGCCGCGCTCTCGCGGCTCGCCGCGGAGCATCCGGAGATCGCCGAGGTCGAGATCAATCCGCTGCTCGTGACCCGGGAGGGCGTGCTCGGGCTCGACGCGCGTATCGTGCTCGGCGACGAGGGAGGCGTCGATGCTGGCTGAGGGCACTTTCGAAGGCAAGGTCGGGATCGTCACGGGCGGCGGGACCGGCATCGGCCGCGCGATCGCGCTCGAGCTGGCGCGCCTCGGCGCCGCCGTGACGGTCGCCGGCAGACGGCCCGAGCCCCTCCAGGAGACGGCGGCGCTCGTCGAAGGAGCCGGTGGGCGGGCGCTCGCGCAGCCGACTGACGTCCGCGACCCCGAGCAGGTGGATGCCTTGGTCGCTGCGGCGATCGAGCGCTTCGGCCGCGTGGACGTCCTCGTCAACAACGCGGCGGGCAACTTCGTCGTCAAGGGCGAGGATCTCTCCCCGAACGGCTGGCGCGCCGTCGTCGCCATCGTCCTCGACGGCGGCTTCCTGTGCACACGCGCGGCCGGGCGGCAGATGATCGAGCAGGGTGACGGCGGAGCGATCCTGAGCGTGATCGCCAGCTACGCGTGGACGGGCGGCCCCGGGACGGTGCACTCGGCGGCCGCGAAGGCCGGGCTGCTCGCCATGACGCGGACCCTCGCGGTCGAGTGGGCGCCGCACGGAATTCGGCTCAATACGATCTGCCCGGGCCCGACCGACACCGAGGGAGCGGGCCAGGCTCTCTGGCCGACGGAGGAGGAGCGCGTGCGCGTGGCCGCGACGGTGCCGGCCGGCCGGCTTGCGAGCCCGGGGGAGATCGCCGTCTGGGCCGCTGCCCTCTGCTCCCCGCACGCGTCCTACATCACCGGCGAGAACCTGACGATCGACGGCGGCCACTGGCTCGAGCAGGAGTCGTACATGCCGGCACTCGAGCCGCGCGAGTAGCGTTCAGCGGAGGTACGGGGAGACCCCGCGCTTGAGCAGCCCGCGCGAGACGATCAGGCGCTGGATCTCGCTCGTGCCCTCCCAGATGCGGTCGACGCGCACCTCGCGGTAGAAGCGCGCGACCGGGCTCTCCGTCATGTAGCCGCGCCCGGCGAGCACCTGGAGAGCGCGGTCGACGATCCGCCCGGCGGCCTCCGAGGCGTAGAGCTTCGCCATCGCAACCTTCCCGTGAACGACCTTCCGGTCGGGCTCCGTGTCGAAGGCCGCCGCAGCATGGTAGGTCAGGAGCCTCGCGGCGAGGAGCTCTGTCAGCGAGTCCGCGAGCTGGAAGGAGACGCCCTGGTGCTCCGCGATCTTGGCGCCGAACGCCTCCCGCTCGAGCGCGAAGGCCCGTGCGAGCTCGAGGGAGCGCTCGGCCGCGCCGCAGCAGCGCGCGGCGATGAAGAGCCGCTCGACGAGGAACCACTCCCGCGCGCCCTCGCTTCCGCCCTCGGGGATGCGATTCGCGTCCGGGACGCGGCAGTCGCGCAGGACGATCTCGGGATGATGGTCGAGATACGGGTCGTGGAGGAAGCCCGGCGTACGCCCGATCTCCAGGCCGGGAGCGTCCGGCTCCACGAAGAAGACCGTCTGCTTCCCCTCGGCGACGGCGAGGACGAGGTAGAAGCCTGCGTCTCCCTCGCTCGTCACGAACCACTTCTCGCCGTTCAGCGCCCACGCGTCGCCGTCGCGCTCGGCCGTGGCGGCCACCGCGCTCACGTCGGAGCCCGCGCCCGGCTCCGTCACCGCCCACGCTTCCCGGTACTCGCCGCGGAGGACGGGTGTGACGAAGCGCTCGCGCTGCTCCTCCGTGGCGATGTCCCAGAGCTCGGCGGGCCCCCGGTCGACGACCGCGAAGCCGAGGCCGTTCGTCGCCTTGCCGGACTCCTCTTCGAGCGCGACCTGAGCGAGCATGGAGAGCCCTCGGCCGCCCGCCTCCTCCGGCATGTTCAGCATGGCGAAGCCTTCCTCCCAGGACCGACGCCGGAGCTCGTCGACCCACGCCGGCTCGATGCGCCCGGCTTCGGCGATCCGCTGCTCGAGCGGGTAGACCTCCCGCTCCAGGAAGGCGGCGACCCGACCCTTCAGCTCGCGGATCTCGGGGGGCAGCTCAGGGACCGTCGGGATCACGGGCCCGCCTCCAGGCGGCTTCGCTCGTCGTCCGTCAGGGGCCGCGGCCGGCGCGTCTCCGGATCGCGGGCGACGAGCACCGCCTCCGCCTCGGCGGCGACCTCGCCGCCGACGATCACGAGCTCCTCCCGCGTGCGGATGCTGGACGTGCCGAGCGAGCCGAGGCCGCACCGGGCGCTTACCCGGTCGTCGCCGAGCGTCAACTCGCGCCGGTAGTCGATCGCCACTCGGGCGACGACGTAGTCCCACGCGTCGCCGGCGGGGCCGAGCGTGCGCTCGAGCCACTCGTCGCGCGCCTCCTCGAAGTAGGTCGCGAAGACCGCGTGGTTCACGTGGCCGTACGCGTCGAGGTCGCGCCACCTGATCTCGATCTCCTTCTCGTGCACGAGCGGGCGCCGATCCTACTCCGCCTCGCGCCTCGCGGGCTCAGGCGGGGAGCGCGATCCGCTCCCGCCGCCAGGGGAGCGGCACCGCCGGGTCCGGGCCGTCGATCTCGCGGGCGAGCCGGTGGCCGTCGAAGATGGCGTCCGCGATGAGCTGGGGCGCGACGCACTCGCCGACGCGGTAGACGGCCTCGACGCCCTCGGCGCGGAGACGCGTCTCGTCGGATGCGAGCTCGTGGTAGAGCGCGTCGTCGGAGAGCCGCTGCGTGACGAGTACGACGGCGTCCGTCTCGAGCTCGAAGGGCTCGCCGAACTCGCCGCGGCCCGCGGCGAGGCCGGGCTCGACACGGTCGAGCAGGACGCCTCGGTGCATCCGCACGCCGACCTCGTGCAGACGCCGCTTCAGCAAGGTCTGCTCGAGCGTCTCGTGCGCGAAGGGGGCGACGTCGTCGAGCGACGTGACGAGGTCGACACGATGGCCGTCCAGCGCCAGCTTCTCGGCGAGGTCCGGGCCCATGAAGTAGCCGTCGCAGTCGAAGACGGCAACCCGCTCGCCCTGCGGGGCCTTGTCCTCGAGCATCACCTGCTCCGGCGTCAGCACGTGCGGAAGCGAGGCGTCGGCGCCCGCGATCGGCTCGTGCGTCTCGCGGTTCAGGCCCACCGGCGACCAGAAGGCGCCCGTGGCGACGACGACGAGCTCGGCGCCGTACGTGCGGACGTCCTCTGCGCCGAGCCGCGATCCGGTGATGACCTCCACGTTCGCGAGCTTGTCGAGCTGGATCCGGCGCCAGTCGAGGACACGGCCCCACTCGCCGCGGCCGGGGAGCCGTGGCACCCAGCGTACGATCCCCCCGATCTCCTCCTCCGCCTCGACGAGGTGGACGCGGCGAAAGCCGCGCTTGCCGAGGACGATCGCGCACTCCATCCCGGCCGGCCCGGCGCCCACGACGAGCACGTCGCGATCGCGGCTCGCCGCCGGCTCGATCCGCTCCGGATGCCAGCCGCGGCGAAACTCCTCGCCTGCCGTCGCGTTCTGCGTGCAGCCGATGTTCCCGCCCGGGTCCGCCTTCGGGATGCAGATGTTGCAGCCGATGCACTCGCGGATCTCGTCGAGGCGTCCCTCCTCGATCTTCCGCGGCAGGAACGGGTCGGCGATCGACGGCCGCGCGGCGCCGATCACGTCCCAGACGCCGCTCGAGACGATCTCCGCCATGCGGTCGGGGTCGGTCAGGCGCGAGACGCCGACGATCGGCTTCGCGGTCGCCTCGCGCACGCGGCCGGTCCAGGCGAGCTGGTGCCCCTGCGGGAAGAAGCGCGACGGCCCCGAGTCCTTCGACCACTCGAGCGCCGAGCCGACGTTCACGTCCCAGAGGTCGACGAGGTCGTCGGCGGCGCGCACGAACGCGAGGGCCTCGTCGAGCTCCACGCCGTACGGCGCGAGCGCGTCCACCGCGATGCGCGAGACGACGGCGCACTTGCCGTCCACCGCTTCGCGGGTGAGCTCCAGGAGCTCCAACCAAAAGCGCGCGCGATTCTCGAAGGAGCCGCCGAAGGCGTCCGTGCGCCTGTTGTAGAACGGCGAGAGGAACTGCATGGGCAGGTAGCTGTGCGCTCCGTAGACGTAGACGATGTCGAAGCCCGCCTCGCGGGCCCTGCGGGCGGCCGCGGCCCAGTCGGCCTGGACGCGACGGATGTCGCCGCGCTCCATCGCCTTCGGGGTCACGAGCAGGTACTCGCTGGCGAGCTGCGACGGGGCGATCGCGGGGAGGCGGTACTCCCGGCGCGGGCAATGCGCGCCCGAGTGGTGGAGCTCCACGCCGGCGAGCGCGCCGTGGGAATGCACCTCCTCGCACATGAGCGCGAGCGCGCGCAGGTCGTCGTCGTCCCACAGGCGCGCTGAGATGAAGGGCGTCTCGTCCGAGTCCGGGCTGACGGCGCAGTACTCGGTGCAGACCGCCGCCCAGCCGCCTTCTGCCTTCGTCGCCCGGTAGCGCGCCTGCGAGCCGGGCTTCTGGACGCCGAAGCCGGTGCAGTGAGGCACCTGGTAGAAGCGGTTCCGGAGGGTTTTCGGACCGATCCGGAGTGGCTCGAAGAGGACGTCGTGGCGCGGGTTACGCGTCACGGGCCGCGCCCGTGAGCGCGTCGTGCACGAGGCGCTGGAAGTGCTGAATCAGGTGCTCGCTGCTCGTCAGAAGGCGGCCGCGCGGCACCATGCCGGAGGAGAGCCCGAGCTGCACCGACTCGACGAGCGCGGCGTCCTCCCGCCCGACCTGGCTCGCGAACTCCATCATCCGCTCCGCGGTCTCGTCCGAGACCGAGTCGTAGAAGAAGTACTCCGTGAAGCCGGCCGAGCGCTCGGGACCGAGCGGGCGTGTGACGTCGACGGACATGTTCCCCGGCCCGGGGTCGATGTTGAGGGTGAAGTTCGGCCAGAGCAGGTGGTACTGCGCCCGGCCGACCTCGCCGCTCGGGTCGTAGGGCGCGCTCGCTCCGTCGGCGAGCGCCGAGGCGCGGACGG
Organism: Gaiellaceae bacterium; assembly: GCA_035640195.1. GTDB lineage: Bacteria > Actinomycetota > Thermoleophilia > Gaiellales > Gaiellaceae > DASQWP01. Next base: position 14,216 of record DASQWP010000289.1, read on the forward strand.
AGCCGAACTGGCTCGACACGAGCCCGTCGGAGCGGAGCTCGTAGGCGTCTGCGTCCACGTCGATCACCTTGCTGAAGCCCGGATGCGCTACCGGGCAGTGGTAGCACTCGAGGTAGTTCTCGATGGCGACCTTCCAGTTGGAGGCGATCTCCCACTCGTTCCGGACGCGGAACCGAAGGCGCTCGAGCTCGACGCCGCTCCCGGCGACGAGGTCGGGCAGCCCACCGAGAGCATCCGCGAGCGGGCCCGCCTCCGGGTCGGGGTTGACGAACACGAGCGGGCCCCAGGTCTCGACCGCGACCGGGAGGAGGGAGAAACCCCCGGGGTCGAAGCCGGGCTCCCGCTCCGAGCGGGGCGCCGTCCGGAGGCTCCCGTCGAGGTCGTATGTCCAGGCGTGATACGGGCACTGGAGCGACTTGCGGCGGCCGACGCCGTCCGCGACGACGTGCCCGCGGTGCCGGCAGACGTTCACGAACGCGCGAAGCGTCCCCTCCCCGTCGCGCACGACCACCACGGGGACGTGGCCGGCGAAGCACGCGAGGTAGGAGCCGGGCTCGGCGACGAGCTCGGACCTTCCGGCGTACTGCCAGGAGCGCGCGAAGATGCGCTCGTTCTCGAGCCTGAGGACGGCCGGATCGGAGTACCAGTCGGCCGGGAGCGTGGCGCCCTGTGCGAGCGCCGTGCGGAGGTCGTCCCTGAGGCCGAGCACGTTCTCCAT
>DASQWP010000290.1:0-4519 GCA_035640195.1 Gaiellaceae bacterium
CGGGCTTCACGGCCGGGCTGATCGTCTGGGCGACGCTCATGCATCGGCTCGTGCCGACGGCGCTGCCTCGGAAGGGTCTCGAGCCTCGACTGGCTCGTCTCGGTCTCCCTCATCCCGGTCTCTTTCGCCCTCACCGGCCCGATCGCGGACGCGATCGGGCCCGATGCGACCCTGCTCGGCGCCGGGATCCTCGGCGCGCCCGCGACGATTCTCTTCCTCTTCCTGCCCGGCATGCGCGACTCCGAGCGGGACGGGACGTTTCACCCGCCTTAGGCGAGCTCGTAGCCCAGCCGGGCCTCCGTCGGCCGGACGAGCGGCAGGATCCTCTCGACGAGCTCCGGGTTCTGGCTCCTCCACTTCTCCGGCTGAGGAAAGGTGAGCGACGTGGCGCTCGGCGTCTGCGGCAGAGAGGCGGCGACCCGGCGCACGCCCTCGGTCACGCGTAGCTCGAGCCGCTCGAAAAGGCGCTCGAGCTCCCCTGCCGGGTGGGCGAGGAGGTCCTCGTAGGCGACGTCGACCCAGCGGGCGGGATCCATTCCCGCGCGGGCGTCGAGGACGGCCTCGTTGGAGGCGACGTACTGCCGCGCGGCGACCTCCTCGAGCGGGGCCTCGCGGAGCTCCCGCCAGCTCGGCACGAGCACGAAGCTCCAGAGGCTCCCGCTCAGCGGGCCGAGACCCTCGAGCCGCTCCGGGAGGCGGTACTTCACGAAGCGAGGCCGCGCGCGCCAGCCCTCGATGAGGGAGTTGACGTTGTCCGCCGCCCGCCGCCGGAGGAAGACGAAGCGGGCGTCGGGAAAGAGCGCGTCCAGGTAGCCGATTCGCAGGCAGCTCTCCGGCGTCTTGTCGACGAAGCGCCGGCCGCGCACGAAGAGGCGTAGTGCCGTGTACACGTACTCGCGCTCCCGCTCTCGGACGTCTCCTGCGGTCAGGGCGTCGGAGTCCCAGCCTCGGTCGCGCGGGTGGTGGAACTCGTCCCAGAGGATGTGGCCCTCGCTGTGCACGGAGCCGAGCTCGGGGCTTTGCAGCAAGGCCTGGAGCAGAGCGCTCGTCCCCGAGCGCGGGCAGCCGACGAGGAGGATGGGACGCTCGGGGGGCGACGCGGGCGGGAGCACGGCCGAGAGCGGGCGGGCGGCCCGCGGGATGCTCCGGCGCACGCGCCAGACGCCCCGCCTGAGGCGGAAGAGGCGCGTCGTCTTCACGGGCGTGATCGTAGCGTCTCCAACATAAGCTTCCTTTATCGTTTGGATTAGCGAGAGCGTGGTATAGTCCGGGCGTGGAAGGGGCCCGGTCCGTCGACGTGCTCGTGGTTGGAAGCGGCGCCTCCGGGCTCGCGGCCGCAGTTTCCGCCGAGCGTGCCGGGGCGCGCGTCGCTCTCGTCACGAAGGGCTCGCTCCCCTCGTGCAACTCCGCGAAGGCGCAGGGCGGCATCCAGGCGGCCTTCGGGGAGGACGACTCCCCGGAGCTGCACGCCGAGGACGTCTGGCGAAGCTCGCACGAGACCGCCGACATGCGGCTCGTGCAGGTGCTGACGGGAGAGGCGCCTGCGACGATCCACTGGCTCGAGGAGAACGGGGTCGAGTTCACGCGCGAGAACGGCGGCTACCGGATCGCCCGCTGCGGAGGCGCGAGCCGCCGGCGCCTGCTCCAGGTCGGCGACCGGACGGGGCAGGCGATCACGACCGCGCTTCGCGCGACCCTCGAGGCCTCGAGCGCCCGCACGTTCCCGAAGTCGCCGCTCACGGAGCTCGAGCGCACCGAGAGCGGCTGGCGCGCGGTGTGCGGCGAGCACGTCTTCGAGGCCGGCACGGTGGTGCTCGCCGCCGGAGGCCGCTGCTTTCGGGAGGCCAAGGAGCGGGGCGAGCTCTCGACGAACCACCCGGGCGCCACCGGGGAGGTGACGCGCATCGCGCGCGACCTCGGGGCGGAGGCCCGCGACCTGGACGCGCTCCAGTACCACCCGAATGGAGGCGCCTGGCCGCCGAACATGCAGGGCTACTCGATTCCCGAGACCACGCGCGCATACGGGGCCGTCCTCCTGAACGCCGACGGGGAGGAGTTCACCGACTCGCTGGGCGCGCGCGACGAGGTCTCCCAGGCGATCTTCGACGAGGTGGAGAAGGGGAAGGGCGTCGAGACCGAGGACGGGCGCCCGGCGGTGTGGCTGGACACGACGCGGATCCCGGAGGCGGACGCCTCGGTGTCCCTGCCGTACATGCTGCGCCGCTACCGCGCCGCCGGGATCGACCCGCTCGCGGAGCGGATCCTGACCTACCCGGTGCTGCACTACCAGAACGGCGGGCTCGTGGTGGGCGAGCACGGGCAGACGACCGTCGAGGGCCTTTACGCCTGCGGCGAGATCGCCGGCGGGACGCACGGCCGGAACCGCATGATGGGCAACTCCCTCCTCGAGTGCTGCGTGTTCGGGCGCCGCGCCGGGAAGGCGGCCGCGGAGGCGGCGCGAGCGTGACCACGATCGCCGTCGACATCCAGCAGGCGGTCGAGGACGCCGCCGCGCACCTCTACGTCTGGGCGCTGAAGGACATCCCGCAGGACCTGCGCGACGCCCTCGCCGGAGCGGCCGAGAAGGAGACCTCGGTGCCGGGTCAGCGCGTCCTCCAGACGATCCTCCGCAATGTCGAGGTGGCGGAGGAGGAGAAGAACCTCGTCTGCCAGGACACGGGCATCGCCGTCTACTACTGCCGGGTCGGCGAGCACTTTCCCCTGCATCCGGCGCGGATCTACCAGGCCCTCTACGACGGCACCGAGCGCGCGACCGTCGAGCACCCGCTGCGCTCGAACACCGTCCACACGATCACGCGCGAGAACACGGGCCAGAACGTCGGCCACCGCGTTCCCATCGTCCACTGGGACTTCGTTGCCGGCTGGGACGGCCTCGACGTGAAGTGCGTCCCCAAGGGCTCCGGGTCGGAGAACATGAGCTTCCTCAAGATGTGCACGCCCGCCGACGGCGTGGCCGGCATCAAGCGGTTCGTGCTCGAGTCGATCGTGGGCGCGGGCGGGAAGCCGTGCCCGCCGGGGATCGTGGGAGTCGGCATCGGCGGCTCGGCCGACTACGCCGTGTACCTGGCCAAGGAGGCGATCGCCCGTCCCGTGGGCACGCGCAACCCCGATCCCGAGGTGGCGAATCTGGAGGAGGAGCTGTTCGGTCTCCTCAACGAGACCGGCATCGGCCCGATGGGCCTGGGCGGCGACGTGACCGTCCTCCAGTGCCACGTCGAGCACGCGGACACGCACATGACCCTGAACCCGGTGGCCGTCAACTACCAGTGCTGGGCCGCGCGCCGCGCGACGGCTCACGTCGCCGCGGACGGCAGCGTCGACTACGACCGGGAGGCCTGATGGCTGTCCATTCCAGACACGCCCTGGTGCCTGGCACCGGGACCCGGCTGAAGGAGCCATGTGGCTGAGCGCCGCCTGACCTTTCCCACGAGCGAGGAGGAGATCCGCACCCTGCAGGCGGGCGATTCCGTGACCGTCGACGGGCACGTCATCGGCATCCGCGACCGCACGCAGATCCGCATCTTCGACCAGGGGATGAAGCCGCCGATGGACCTCACCGGCGCGTTCCTCCTGCACACCGCCCCCGGCGTCCGCAAGCTGGATGACGGCCGCTACGAGAAGGTCTGCATCGGCACGACGACGAGCGCCCGCATGGTGCGCTTCACGGAGCCCCTCGGCCGCGATCACGGCGTCCGCGCCATCTGCGGCAAGGGCGGCCTGCCCGACGAGGCGATCGAGCCGATGCGCCGCTACGGGATGGTCTACTTCGCCATCGTGGGCGGCGCGGCCGCGCTCGAGACGACCCAGATCGAGGAGATCGAGGAGGTCGCCTGGGAGGAGCTCATGTCGGAATGCCTCTGGAAGTTCCGCGTGCGCGACTTCGGCCCACTCACCGTCGCGATCGACTCACACGGCAACTCCCTCTACCACGACGTCCAGGAGCAGGCCCGGAAACGACTGGAGGACCTCTATGCCCGCCTTTGACGGCTTCCTCGACGTGCCCGCCCGTTCGCCCAAGCCGCGCACGCACGGTCTCACGCATGTCATCGACAAGGGCCTCAACCTCCGCGACATCGAGGGTCTCTTCGACACCGCGGGCGAGTACGTCGACGTCGTCAAGCTCGGCTGGGGAACCTCATACGTGACCGGCAACCTGGAGAAGAAGATCGCCCTCTACCGTTCCCTCGACACGCCCGTCGTCTGCGGCGGAACCCTGTTCGAGGCCGTGATCGGGCGCGGCAAGCTGGACGAGTATCGCCGCTGGCTCCTGGAGAACCGCTTCTCGCACGTAGAGGTGTCGGACGGGACCATCGAGCTTCCGCGTGAGCGGAAGCTCGAGCTGATCGCGGAGCTCGCCCAGGACTTCGTCGTCATGAGCGAGGTCGGCTCCAAGGACTCCGACGTGGTCTATGCGCCCTACCAGTGGGTCGAGTGGATGCGCGAGGACCTGGAGGCCGGCGCCTGGAAGGTGATCACCGAGGGGCGCGAGGAGGGCACG
>DASQWP010000291.1:0-13065 GCA_035640195.1 Gaiellaceae bacterium
GACGTGCGCGTCGGGATGCCTGACCTGCCACACGGCGAGGTAGAACCCGATCTCCTGGCGCGCCTGCTCGGGCGTGAGGAGGGGCGACGGGGACTCGACGTCGAGCGTCTCCGTCCCGGTCACCTCGACCGGGCAGTTGGCGCGTCGAAGCGACTCGACGAGATCGTCGAGGAGCCGTGGATCGCTGATCCGAATACGCATGCCGCAGACCGCTCGCATTTCCAGCTGCTTCCAACCATGACCAACGGCCACGGCGCGCGCCTCCCCCATTCGTTGGTTCACCGCAGCGCTTAACTTTCCGGACGCTGCAGTCCCGAAACGACGTCACGGCCGCGCCCGGGACGTCCGGCGCGACGGGCTCAGGCGCGTCCCGCCCTGTGGAGGGCCGCATAGATCTGGCGGCCCGTCTTCGCAGGGACTCCGGGGACGCCCTCGAGCTCCTCGGACGAGGCGGCGAGCAGCCGCTCCGGCGAGCCGAAGTGACGGAGCAGCGCCCGGCGCCGCGCGGGGCCGACGCCCGGCAGCGCGTCGAGGATGGACTCGCGCGTCCGCACGTCGCGGCGCTGGCGGTGGAAGCCGAGCGCGAAGCGATGCGCCTCGTCCCGAATCCGCTGGAGGAGCTGGAGGCCGGCCGAGTCGCGCTCGAGCACGACGGGGGCGGAGCGCCCCGGCAGGAAGACCTCCTCCTCGCGCTTGGCCAGCGCGATCACGGCTACGCGCGGGAGGTCGTACGCCTGCATGGCGGCGAGGGCCGCCGAGAGCTGCCCCTTCCCCCCGTCGACGACGACGAGGTTGGGTATGGCGGCAAACCCCTCGTCGTAGCGGTCCGCCGTCGCCGGCTGGGCGCGCGCGAACCGGCGCGAGACCACCTCCGCCATCATGGCGAAGTCGTCCTGGCCCTCCACCCCCCGCACCCCGAACTTGCGGTAGTGGGCCTTCTTGGGAACGGCGTCCTGGAAGACGACCATCGAGCCCACGGGCGACTGCCCCTGAATCGTGGAGATGTCGAAGCACTCGATCCGGATCGGGAGGCTCTCGAGGTTCAGCGTCTCGCGGAGCTCCTCCAGGGCCTCGATCCGGCGCAGGCGCTTGCGCTCGCTCTGAGCCGCGTCGCTCTCGAGCGCGAGCTGGGCGTTCTGCTGCGCCAGCTCCTGGAGCCGGCGCTTCTCGCCGCGGCGAGGCGCCCTCACCTCGACGCGTGAGCCGCGGAGCTCCGTGAGGTACTCCCCCAGCCCCGTCAGGGAGCCCGTGTCGGCCGGCACGATGATCAAAGGCGGCACGGCCGGAGCACCGCCGTAATACTCGAGGCAGAAGGCCTCCAGGAGCGAGCCGGGGTCCTCACCGGCCGCGTTCTCGAGATAGAACGTGTGCCGGTCGACGAGCCGGCCTCCTCGGAGCGGGAAGACCTGGACGGCCGCAGTACCGCCGTTCGCGGCGAGACCGATCACGTCGATCGTCCCGATCGCCCGCTTGTCGGCGGCCTGCCGCTCCGCGAGATGACGGACGGCGAAGAGGCGGTTGCGATAGCGCGCAGCCTCCTCGAAGTCCTGCCGCTCGGCTGCCGCCTCCATCTTCCCCTCGAGCTCGCGCAGCACCGGTCGCGTCTCCCCGGAGAGGAACTCGATCACGCGGTCGACGATCCGGCGGTAGTCCTCCCTGGACACGTAGCCGACGCAGGGCGCCAGGCAGCGCTCGATGTGGTAGTCGAGGCAGGGAATGCCCGAGTGGCGGCCCGGCTGCGGCCCCTCGCAGGGCCGATAGGGAAAGACGCGGTTGAGAACGTCGAGCGTCTCCCGCACCTTCTTCGCGGACGCGTACGGGCCGAAGTAGACCACTCCCCGGCGATGCCGCTCGCGCGTGAACATGACACGCGGGAAGTCGTCCTCCACGGTCACCGCGATGTACGGATAGGACTTGTCGTCCCGCAGGCGCACGTTGAAGGGCGGGCGGTGGCGCTTGATCAGGTTCTGCTCGAGATGGAAGGCCTCCACCTCGGTCTGCGTCACGATCACCTCGATGCGCTCGACGCGGTCGACGAGCTTGTCGAGCCCGAGCCGCGTGTCGCCGCCGCGGAAGTACGAGCGGACGCGCGGCCGCAGCGACTTCGCCTTCCCCACGTAGAGGACGGCGTCGCCGCGCCCGCGGAAGAGGTAGACGCCCGGCTTGGCCGGAAGCCCCTTCAGCTGCGCCTCGATGCGCTCTTCCCGTGTCCCCGTTGCGGTCGCCATCTCTCCGGGGGAAAGCGTAGCCGCGGCCTCTCGGCCCACCGCCGGCCGGTGGGCTTACAGGGCGTCGACGGCCGCGGTGAGGACGTCGCCGGCGCTTCCGTCGAGCCGGAGCGCGGCCCGCTCGTCGACCCAGGTCGGCGTCCGGTTCACGACCGCCACCCTTCCACCCGCCTCGAGAGTCGTCCTCGGGAGCTCCGCGACCGGGTGGACCTCGAGCGACGAGCCGACCACCAGCAGGAGGCGCGCCTCCCGGGCGAGCTCGTACGCTCGGTCGATCGCATCCGCCGGCAGCAGCTCGTCGAAGAAGACGACGTCCGGCTTCAGGATCGCGCCGCAGGCCCGGCAGTGCGGCGCGCCCTCACCGGTCTCGATGAGGGGGACGACCTGAGCGAGCTCGTAGCGGGCGCCGCAGCCGGGACAGGACGACGTGCGAATCGAGCCGTGCACCTCGACGATCTCCTGCGAGCCGGCCCGCTCGTGCAGGAGATCGATGTTCTGCGTCACGATCGCGCGGACGAGGCCACGCCGCTCGAGCTCGGCGAGGGCGAGGTGAGCGCGATTCGGCACCGCCTCGGTGAGCATGGCGAAGCGCGGCGCGTAGAACCGCCACACCTTCGCGGGATCGCGCCGGAAGGCGCCGAGCGTCGCGTACTCGAGCGGGTCGAACTCCGCCCAGATTCCCGTCGGCGAGCGGAAGTCGGGGACGCCGCTCTCGGTCGAGACACCTGCACCGGTGAGGACGACGCAGGGCTGATTCTCGCGGATGAGGTCCGCGAGCCCAGCGATCTCATCGGGCGACACCGGTCCGCTACCACTCTGCGCATTCACCCTTACAGTCTGCTCTCTGGCCGCGAAACCAGTGGACGTAGGAAGGTGCTTCGACCCTGAACGAGCCGTCCGACCTCGACAACGAGGAGTTCTGGCGCGACTTCCTCACCCGCGGACATTCCAAGGAGCGTGCGGCCCGGCGGGTTTTCAGGCTGATACCGCGCGAACCGCGCTGCAGGCTGTGCGCGGCGCCGTTCTCCGGCGTCGGCGCGCCACTGATGCGGCTGGTCGGTAAGAGGCCTTCGGACAAGAATCCAAACTGGTGCGCGTCGTGCTTCACGTTCATGAGCGACCACCACGGCGGCGCAGAGATCGAGTGCACGTTGCTCTTCGCCGACATCCGCGGCTCCACGACGCTTGCCGAGGGCATGTCCCCGGCGGATTTTCGCCAGCTCATGGACCGCTTCTACGACACCGCGGCCCCAGTGGTCTTCGATCACGACGGCATCGTCGACAAGTTCGTCGGAGACGAACTGGTCGCGATGTTCTTTCCCCTGCTCAGCGGTGAACGGCACGCGGCACGCGCCATCGAAGCAGCACGCGCGCTCCTGCGAGCCACCGGACACATCGATCTCGGCGGTCCCTGGGTCCCGCTCGGCGCCGGCGTACACACAGGCATGGCATGGGTCGGGGCCGTGGGCGCGGGGACGCATACAACGCTGACTGCCCTCGGGGACGCGGTCAACACGACGGCTCGACTGGCATCGGCCGCCATGACGGCCGAGATCCTCGTCACCATCGACGCCGCAACGGCCGCCGGTCTCGATCCGACCCTCGAGCGGAGGGCGCTCGAGCTCAGTGGAAAGCAGCGGAGCACCGAGGTAGTCACGCTGACGGTGAGTCCTGCGGTGGAGTCATGAGGATGGTCCGATACTTCGGGAAATCTCGATGGAGATGCTCGCGCCCGTCAGGACGACGCAGGGCTGGTTCTCTGGATGAGCTGGGCGAGGCGCTCGGACACGTCGGGATTAGAGCGACCCACGCCTTCGTTGGAGGCGATGATGGCCGGTGACGAGCGCCGAGAGCGGCTGGACGCGACCTTCGGCGCGGTGTGCGAGAGCGCCCGCTGCACAGAGGAGCGCCGGCGCACCCTCGAGGAGGTCATCCAGCTCGCCGTGGAGGTCGCGCGCGAGGGCCGCGAGGGCCGCAAGGTGGGGACGCTCTTCGTCATCGGCGACGTGGACGAGGTCCTCGCCCAGTCGCGCTCGCTCGTGCTCGACCCCCTCTACGGCCACCCGAGCGAGCTCCTGCACGTCGAGCGACCCGAGCTCCGCGAGACGATCAAGGAGTTCGCGCAGCTCGACGGCGCGTTCGTGCTTTCCGACGACGGCACGTTCGTCTCGGCGGGTCGCTTCATCGACGTCGACGTGAACGATCCGGGGAACTTCCTGCCCGGCCTCGGGACGCGCCATGCGGCGGCGGCCTCCGTCTCGCGCACGACCGGCGCCGTCGCGGTCGCCGTCTCGCAGAGCTCCGTCGTCCGCGTCTTCGCCGCAGGCGCCTTGCGCGCGGAGATCATCCCGGAGCTCTTCCTCATGTCCGGCCAGAGTTTCTTCACGCCCGCGGCCGAGATCACCTCGAGGCCCGAGGCGGGCGTCACCCTCGCGGTCGCCGGCGGAAGCGCGTAGGCGGCTTCCTCAGACGCGCTCCCAGCCGGCCGGAAGCGCCGGCTGCGGCCACGCCTCGTCCGGCTCCCAGGCCGCCCAGGCCTCGTCCCACCAGCGTCCGTCCCACCGAAGCTCGGCAAGCAGACGATCGGCCTCCCTCCGGATGGCCGCCGCCTCACCCGGCGTGAAGGCGCCCTCGGCCACTCGCCTGTCGAGGTGATCCTCGTCCTTCCTCTGCCAGGTGCGACCGTCCGGGCTCCAGAGGTCGAGCTCGTGATCCTGTGTGTCGAAGCCGAGCGACGTCCGGCGAAATGGATCCTGCAGGTTCAGGTACCAGCGGGAGAAGGCGCGATCCGCCCCCTCCCAGAACACCCAGACGGCGTAGGCGTCCCCCGGGCGCTGGAGCATGAGCACGCCGTGCCCCTGCCACGAGCCGAACGCGGACCACGGGTGCCGCCCGCCGGGCCAGCCGCTCTCGGGGAACGCCAGGGGCGCTCCTTCGGGGAGGTAGACCGCCAGGAGCTCCGGCTCGTCGAGGACGACGATCACCGGGACCCCGACGTATGGACGTCCCCGCCAGACGTCGCGGCGCACGATCACGTCGCCGGGCTGCCAGGGCATCGTCGGAGTCTAGCCAGGTAACGCGGGGGCGCCCGCCTGCCCGCGGGCGGGCGCCCCCGCGCCCATCTCCACGGTAGGACGGGAGCCGCAACACGAGCGGTACGATTGCGCCGTGGCCGAGGAGACTTCGACTCAATACGCCGCGTACACGCTGTACAAGGTCGATCCGGCCTGGCTGCGCCTTCCCATCGAGGAGCGAACGGCCGGGAAGGACGCCTTCGCCGACGTGGTCGAGGACTGGGCCGAGCGCATGGAGCTCCGGGCCTACAGCCTCGTCGGCGTCCGCCCCGAGGCCGACTTCATGCTCTGGAAGCTGACGGAGCGCTACGACGATCTGCGCGAGCTCGGCACGGAGCTGAACGGGACGCCGCTGGCCGGCTGGCTGACGACGCCGTACTCCTACCTGGCTGCGACGAAGCCCTCCCAGTACTTCGAGCCGAAGAGCAAGCGGCCGAGACGGGTCGTCCCGCGGGGGGCGCCGTACCTCGTCGTCTACCCGTTCGTGAAGAAGCGCGAGTGGTACTCGCTCCCGATGGACGATCGCCGCCGGGCGATGCAGGAGCACGCGACGATCGGAAGCCGCTTCGTCACGATCACGAACCACACCACGTACTCCTTCGGCATCGACGACCAGGAGTTCATGACCGCGTTCGAGTGCGAGAGCCCCTCCGACTTCCTCCAGCTGATGATGACGCTCAGAGAGACGGAGGCGAGCCGCTACACCGAGCGCGACACGCCGATCTTCGTGGGCACGGCTCAGGAGATCCGGGAGCTCCTCGACTCGCTCGACGGCGCGGCGGCGCGCGTCGCCCCGCCGACCTAGCCCCTCACCGGATCCGCGATGAGTCTCGAGGCGGGCCGAAGTCTCAGGAGTACGAGTAGCCACGAGGCGCCGGGCACGCCGGCGCGGGAAGGAGAGGGCATGGGACAGCCGGTCGTGCACTTCGAGGTCATCGGGAAGGACGCGGAGAAACTCCAGAGCTTCTATGCCGACATCTTCGGGTGGGAGATCGACGCCGAGAACCCGATGAGCTACGGCATCGTGCAGCGCGAAGGGAACACCAACGCCGACGGCGTCGGAATCGGAGGCGGCGTCGGAACGGGGCCGGAGGGCTACGCCGGCCACGTCACCTTCTACGTCGAGGTGCCCGACGTGGAGGCGGCGCTCGCCAAGGCCGAGAGCCTCGGCGGCACGCGGATGATGGGCCCGGAGAAGATCATGGAAGGCGTCGAGCTCGGCCAGTTCACCGATCCCGAGGGCCACCTGGTCGGTCTCGTCAAGTCCGCGTAGCGGCTGCTCGCCGTTTCAGGCGGCGAGACGGAGAACGTCCGCCCGCGGCGCTTCCGCGAGGCCTCGGACACGCACGTACCTGACGCCGCGCGGGCGGCGCAGGAGGCGTCGCCGCTCGGGGAGGAAGAGCTCGTCGGCGCCGGTCTCGTCTGCCTCGCGGAGGAGGGCGGCCAGCGGCTCGCCCGCGCGCGTGACGATACTCGGCTCGACCCCTTCGCGGCGGGCGGCCTTGGCCGTCTGGGCGAGCCGGTGCTGGAGCGCGGCGAACTCGCGCGGGTCACGGACGACGCCGACGAGTCCGAGCGGGCTCCCGCGCTCCCGGCAGTGGGCGATCGCCGCCGCTGCGGCGACGCGGGAAGAGTCGACGGCGCAGAGGACGCGGCCCATGCTCCTTTGTAAAGCAACAGAGCGCTTGTGTGCCAGATTTCATAAGCTGTGCTTCATAGCGGCGACGACTGGCATCCGCGAGCTCGACGAGGCGCTCGGCGGCCTCATCTGGGGCGACAACGTCGTCTGGGAGGCAGACGATGTCGCCGTCGAGCCCTTTTACGCCGCCGCGGCCCGAAGCGCCGATCGATACGACTACGCCGCCTACGTCACCCTCGAGCGCGATCCCGGTGAGATCCGCGAGCGCTTTCCGGGGCTGGAGGTCGTCGACGCACGCCCGGGGTCGGACCTCGCCCGGCCGGGAGCCTTGGTTGAGGCGCTCCGGCGCGCCTGCTCGCCGGCGGGACGCGACCTGCTGCTCCTCGACCCCCTGGACGCGATGGTCGCCCGCTGGGGCGCCGAGATCGCGACGAGGTTCTTCACGCGCAGCTGCCCCATGCTGCTCGAGCTCGCCGCGATCGCCTACTGGTGCCTTCCGCCGGCCTCGCTCCCGCAGCGGCTCAGGCGGGAGGTCGAGGGCGTCACGCAGTGCGTGGTCGTACTCGCAGAAGGCCGCCTGCGCGTCGCGAAGGCGGAAGGACGAGCGCCCGGCGTCGAGGGGAGTGTCTTCCGTTACGGGCTCGAGGAGGGGCGCCCCGCGCTCGCGGCGGCGCCCGCAGCAGCGCGACTGGGCACGGCGCTCCGAGCACTGCGCAAGGCGCGCCGCCTGAGTCAGGGCGATCTGGCCCGGCTCGCCGGCGTGTCCGCAAGCGCGATCTCCCAGGCCGAGCGCGGCCAGCGGGGCCTCTCGCTCGACACGCTGCTCGACCTTTCCGGAAGGCTCGGCATCACGCTGGACGAGCTCCTGCGCGGCGAGGCGACGCCCGGGTACCGCCTCGGTCGCAGGGACGAGCCGCGCGTGCGCGGCGAAGGGCGGCTCTGGCCGCTCCTGGACGACCCGCAGGCGGGGCTGCGCGCATACGTCGTACGCTTGGCGCCGGGCGAGTCGGCGACGGCGGGCTTCGCGCACAAGGACGTCGAGCTCGTCGCCGTCGGAGACGGTCTCGTCCAGGTCGAGCTGGCGACGGGGCGGCCCGTGCTGCGCGGGGGGGAAGCCCTCCTCGCGGAGGCGAGCGGCGTCACCGGCTGGCGCAACCTCGGCGACCGCGAGGCGGTCGTGTTCTGGGTGCTCCGGGACGAGGCCTAGAGCGAGGCGCCGGCTATCTTCCCCGGATGCCGGCGGCCGGACTGAGCGCATTTCGAGCCGCGACCCGCAAGTACGAAGTCGAGTCGCTCGACCTCGACCGAGCACAGCTCGAGCTCGCCCGGAAGGCTGTCGAGGAGTCACGGCTTCTTCTCGTCGGCGAGCCGCACGGAGCACACGAGACGCCGAAGGTCGTCTACTCGCTACTCGAGGCGCTCGATGTCCGCGCCGTAGCGTTCGAGTGGTCGCACGAGGAGATGGACGCTCCGGTGCAGCGCTTCGTCAGGGGAGATGCGCTCGACTTCGACCGGCTCTGGTCGCTTCCGGCCTCGGCAGACTTCTTCGCGGGTGACGGACGCATCACCGCGGGTCATTTCGCCATGCTCCAGCGCCTTCGAGACGAAGGCCGCCTCGAGCAGGTCATCCTCTTCGACCGCATCGATCCCTCGCCGCCGCCGCCCGACTGGCGACGGCGTGATCGGGAGATGGCCGAACGCCTCCTCGAAGAGTGGGGCGGCGACCGTCGCCTACTCGTGCTCACCGGCGGCTTCCATGCCCAGCTTGCACCAGACGCAGGCGCGACCATGGCCTTCCACGTCGCGGACGCGATTCCACGGCTACGTCCGGTGACGATCGAATACGCGTCCGGGCGCTACTGGTCCCGCGGCCTCCAGGATGCCCGCGAGTCCGGGTTCGTCGCTCCGATCACGTTCCGGCTCGACCGCGCGACGCCCGCGGTCGTCCCGGCCCCGGGGCACACCCTCCCAGGGCCAGGTCCGATCAGTAGCCGTACGTGTGCTCGTCGCGCCAGACGCGCCACATGGCGAAGACGCCCGCGGCCAAGACGAGCAGGAAGACGAGCGACTCGAGCCCGCCCTCCGGGTACCAGCTGGTGAAGGCGAGCCCGACGTTGACGATGGCGAGCGCGGCTCCGCCGTAGAAGACCACGCGCGAGCGGGTCGACCACCTGGAAATCTCCTCCCGCCGCCTTCGCCAGAGCATGAAGAGCACGTAGGCGATCGCCAGCAGGAAGAGGATCCGGAGGAAGAGGAGGATGATCTCGAGACCCACTCGGAGCTGGAACGCCGTGATCGCGGCCGCGACCACGACGAGGACCGCGAAACCGCGCAGAGTGGGATTGACGTCTCTCACGATCCCGTCGTATAGGCGCGGATCGAGAGGGCCGTGGCGAGCAGCGTCGCGCCCACGAACCAGGCGAGCCGCCTCGCCGGCACCGGGGGCGCGTAGAGCCAGGGCGAGAGGACGGCGAGGAGAGCGAGCCCGCCGTAGAGGGAGTGCAGCCGGTCCGGCGTCGCGCTTCCCCCCGACAGAAGCAGGAGGCCCAGGGCCACCTGGGCGATCACGAGGGACTGCGCGAGCGCGAGCACGTGGGCGTACACACGACCGGGCGTCCGCTTCCGACGGACGTAGACGAGCCCCCAACCCACCGCCAGCAGGTTGGCCGCGATGAGGAGGACCGCGTTGACCGCATGCAGCTCGGCCACGCAGGGAGCCTACGTACAATCACCGCCCCATGGTCACGGAGGGCAGCCCCGCTCCCGACTTCGAGCTTCCGAGTGGCGACGGCGACACCGTCAGGCTCTCCGAGTTCCGCGGCCGGCCCGTGGTGCTCTACTTCTATCCCAAGGATGACACGCCCGGGTGCACGACCGAGGCGTGCGGGTTCCGAGACGCCTTCGCCGAGTTCGAGCTGCACGGCGCCGTCGTCCTCGGCGTGAGCCCCGACACCGAGGCCTCGCACGCGAGGTTCAAGGCCAAGCACGGGCTTCCCTTCACGCTGCTCGCGGACACCGACCACGAGGTCGCAGAGCGCTACGGAGTCTGGGTCGAGAAGAACGTGCACGGACGCACGTCGATGGGAATCAAGCGCTCGACGTTCGTCGTCGACGCGCACGGGAAAGTCGCGAAGGCGATGCTCGGCGTCAGCCCGGAGGGCCACGCCACCGAGGTCCTCAGCGTCCTAGCGGATTAGCGCAGCGCGGCGAAGCGCGAGCCGGGCGCCGCCGTGCCAGGCGGCGGCGAAGACGAGCACCGCGGCCCCCGCGACGATGAGGAGCGCCTGGGCCGCGATCGCGAACGAGACAGCCTGGGCCGTGCCGATCCCGCTCGCCATGAGGATGGCAGCCCCGGCGCCGGCCTGCGTGGCCGCGCCGGCCGGGGCGACCGGAAGGGCTCCTGACGCTGCGGCGGCGCAGAGGAAGGCGATTGCCAGGGGCAGCGAGATGCTGACTCCGAGCGCGGCGAGGAGGATGAAGAGCCCGAGCGCGCGCGTCAGCCAGGAGGCGAGCACGAGGATCCAGGCTTTCCAGGCCTCCCGCGGGCAGAGAGACCGCTCGCTCAACCAGCGGGCGAGGCGAAACCGAACGAAGCGACCGCTCGCCGTGAGACGCGGAAGGGCCGCGATGACCACGGCCGCACCGAGCCCGGCGAACGCAACGACGCCCATCGCCGCCCGAACTCCCGTGGAGGTGTCCGGGGCGGCCGCGGCGACGGACGCGAAAGGCATGAGGGCAGCCGTGTCGACCAGCCCCAGCATGAAGAGCGAGAGACAGACCGTGGGAACGCCGGCGACCGAGCTTGCGCGGCGAACCACTGCGACCCGCACCACGTCGTCGAAGCGTCCGGGAAGGGCGGCCCCGCTCACGCAGGCGGCTCCACCGGCCGCGGCGAGGGTGAGGGACCGCGGCCGCTCATGGGGGGCGAACAGCCGCCGCCAGCCGTACGCCTTGAACGCGTAGGCGAGCAGGAAGAAAACGCCCGAGAAGGCAACGAGCAGGAAGTCCGCGTGGGCGAGCGGCCAGCCGACCTCGGCGAAGTGTCGCGCTGCGAGGAGGGAGACGCCGACTGCGAGGACCCCCGTGCCGAGGTTCAGAAAAAGCCGCCCTCTGGGCGACTTGCACAGCCGGACTACCCCTCGCATCGAATCCCTCATCGGACGTGTACCGCTCTCATCGGACGTGTACCGCACCCACTCGACCCGCAAACGGGTACGTCCGCCTCCCCCGAAAGGTGGCGGCAGCGCGCGGCGACCCCTCCCCGTTCGAGGGATTGTGGAGACCCCCGGGCCGGCATAGCGTGAGGAGCGAAAGGAGTCGAGCATGGCTGGTCACCTTCGCCATGCGGCCGGGCGTCCCCTCTACGAGGTCCACGAGATCCTCGAGGGCGAACCTGCTCTCGATCTCGGAGTTCGCTTCGAGACCGTGGACTTCGGCGCCGCAGTCGACTTCGCCTTCGACTTCCTGGACAGGAAGGATCCACGCCGCGAGGGCACCGTGAGCGCCCTGGAGATAGTCCGCGTCGAGGGCTCCCGGCGGGAGTCGGTCTGGTCCTACGACCACAGCCGCTCCCATGACCCCTCGAGGAACACGATCGGAGTGTGGGGATTCGACGTCACGCGTCGGTGGCAGGGCCCGTATCGGCCGCCAGCCCGGCCGAGGGCCGCATACAGGTAGAAGCGTCGACCGGGCCGAGCCGCCTGTGACGGGATCCTTCCCGGGTGGTGGCGGCCCGGTTGCGCGCACGCATCACGCTTCGCAGCGGACAGTCGCCAAGGAGGCACCCGATGCGCAAGCTGCCGCTCGTTCTCTCTTGCTAGCGCTCCCGGCGACGGCCGACTATGCGGATGAGAGGACTTGAACCTCCACGGGCCGAAGCCCACACGGACCTGAACCGTGCGCGTCTACCAATTCCGCCACATCCGCGCGGAAGCCCCAGTGTAGCGCCGGGCCGATCGCCTACCGGCGCGAGCGGTCGTCGCGCTCCTCGATCACCGGCAGGTTGGCGAGGTCTCGCTCGACGCTCTTGGCGAACTCGTCGTCGCCCGCTTCCTCGCCCTGGATGAGCTGGAGCCGTTCCTTCCGGCGGCGCCGCGAGCGGGCGGCCCAAGCCGGGGCGCCGAACCGCTCCGAGAGCCGCGGCCACTCCGCCCCGACGAGCACGAGCACGGCACACGCGAGCAGCACGATGGCGACGATGCCCACGTCACCCATTGTAGTCCTCGTTCTAAGGCTCGGAAGGCCGGCCGCCGATAAGCGGGCCATGCCGTGGGAAGTCCCGCTCCCCTTCGCTCTCTTCTCCGTCCTCTGCTGGGCTGTGGTCGGTCGAGCCATGCTCGTCTACGCGCACAAGCTGCCTCCCACCTGCCGGGGCTGCGGGCTCAAGCTCGAGCGTCGCTTGCTCGGCGAGACGATCTGCAACTGCGGGCGCTAACGGCTAGCGCGCCTCGGCAGCGTCGAGGAAAGCCTCCAGCCGCTCGTTGAACGGCGCACCGGTCCGCTGCACGCTGTGGCCGGCGCCCGGGATGACGGCACGCTCGGCCCCGAGTCGCCCCTCGAGCGCGTCGCAGACCGCGTCGAAGGCAGTGCTGTGTCCTCCGGAGAAGACGAGCTTCGGGAACGGCGCGGCGGCGAGGTCGTCAAGCGGGATCTCCGCCTCCCACGGGCCGCGTTCGACGCGGAGGATCTCGGCCCCGCGCTGAAGCGGGGGAGGAAGCGCATCCGGCAGGCGAAGGGCGGAGCCGACGAGCTCGAGGAAGGTGCGGAGGAACTCGGCCGGGTCGCTCGGCCCGTGTTCCCAGTGGTTTCGCAGACGCGGCACGAACTCGTCCACCGCCGGGTGGCCGACGGCGACGCCGAAGGCGGGCGGCTCGACGACCGTCAGCGAGCGCACGGCCTCCGGCCGGGCGGCGGCTGCGAGCAGGCAGGCGACACCTCCGTACGAGTGGCCCACGAGGTGGACGCCCTCGCCAAGCAACTCCGCGACGAGCGCGGCGTCGACCTCGAAGTCCTCCCGCTCGACCGGAGGATTCGGGCCGTAGCCCGGACGGTCGACGAGGACGAGCGTCCAGCGCTCCGCGAGCGGACGCTGGGCCGACCAGGTGAGCTCCGCGTCCGCGACACT
>DASQWP010000292.1:0-6374 GCA_035640195.1 Gaiellaceae bacterium
TGACGGACGAGGCTGATAAGGAGGGGGCTAGTGGGGGAACCATGGGTTCCCCCACGACCCATCCGCTCGTAGCGCTCGTCGTGCTCGACGGCTGGGGCTGCGCCCCGCCCGGCCCCGGCAACGCCGTCGAGCTCGCAGCCACCCCGATGTTCGACGACCTCTGGGCGCGCTATCCGCACACGACGCTCTCCGCCTCGGGTGAGGACGTCGGCCTGCCGCCCGGGCAGATGGGCAACTCCGAGGTGGGCCATCTGACCATCGGCGCCGGGCGCGTCGTCGACCAGGACCTCATGCGCGTCAACCGGGCGATCGAGAGCGGCGAGCTCTTCAGGAACGAGGCGCTCGTAGGTGCTTTCGGGCGAGCCAAGGAACGGGGCGGGAACGTGCACCTGCTCGGACTGGTCTCCCACGGCGGCGTCCACTCGCACATCGACCACTTGCGCGCGCTGCTCGAGCTCGCCCGCCGTGAGGGCATGGCCGAGCGCACCTATGTCCACGCCGTCACCGACGGCCGCGACGTTTCACCGACTTCGGCGCTGGACGACCTGGCCGCGCTCGTCGCCGAAGGCGCGCGCATCGTCACGGTCAGCGGCCGCTACTACGCGATGGACCGGGACGGGCGCTGGGAACGGACGGAGCGGGCCCTGGAGACGATCACAGGAGGCTCTTCCGCGGAGGGGTCAGACCCCGTGACGGAAGTGCAAAAGAGCTACGACCGGGGCGTCACGGACGAGTTCATCGAGCCCGTCGCGCTCCCCGGTCCGCGCCTGGCCGCAGAGGACGCGGCGATCTTCTTCAACTTCCGGCCCGACCGGGCCAGGCAGCTCTCGCAAAGGCTCCTCGAGCGCGGGATCGACCTCACCACCATGACTCGCTACGGCGACGACTTCGACTGTCCCGTCGCCTTCTCCGAGCAGGACGTGCACGAGACCCTCGCCGAGGTGCTCGCCCGGCACGGCCTCCCCCAGCTCCACGTCGCGGAGACGGAGAAGTATGCGCACGTCACCTACTTCTTCAACGGCGGCCGCGAGGACGAGTGGCCGGGAGAGACGCGCATCCTCGTCCCTTCGCCGCAGGACGTCGCTACCTACGACCAGAAGCCGGAGATGTCCGCGCCCCAGGTGACCGACCGGTTCGTCGCGGAGATCGGCGACGGCTATCGCTTCGCCGTCCTCAACTTCGCCAACCCGGACATGGTCGGGCACACCGGCGTCATCCCCGCCGCCGTCGCCGCCGTCGAGACCGTCGACGCGTGCCTCGGCCGAGTCCTGGAGGCCGTCGACGCCCATGGGGGGATCTGTCTCGTCACGGCCGACCACGGGAACGCCGAACAGCTCCTGGAGGCGGACGGGAAGAGTCCGCACACGGCGCACACGACCAACCCCGTGCCGCTCGTCGTCACGCTCGCCGGAGCCGAGCTCGCGGCCGGCGGCACGCTCTCCGACCTCGTTCCCACGTGTCTCGCCCTGCTCGGAGTCCCTGCGCCCGCCGAGATGACAGGACGGAACCTGGTTCGTTCGCCCTGACCCGCGGGCTATACTGGTGCGACCGCACGGTCCGGCCCAGCGTGCCCCTTCCTCAACCCGACCATCTCCTCCTCCGTAAAGCGCAAAAGGGGGACGAGCGCGCCTTTCAGACGATCCTCGAGACCTACGAGGGACCCGTCTACAACTACGTGCTCCGCATGGTCGGCGATCGCGCGCTCGCCGAGGACCTCACGCAGGAGATCTTCCTGCGCATCTACCAGGGGCTGGCCGGCTTCTCGCTCCGCTGTCGTTTCACGACCTGGCTCTTCCAGGTGGCGAAGAATCGAGTGCTCGACGAGCTGCGCGCCCGCGAGCGGAAGCCGCAGAGCGTCGTGACGCTCGAAGACCTGCCCCCGCTCGAGGTCGTCGACGCCCCGCCCGAGCGGGTGGAGGCGATCGACGCCGTCTGGCGTGCCGTCGCCTTGCTCAACCCGGACCTGAAGATGGCGCTCCTCCTGCGCGACGTGGTGGGCCTCTCCTACACCGAGATCGCCGACTCGCTCGAGATCACGCTCGCCACGGTGAAGTGGCGAATCTTCAAGGCGCGCGAGGAGGTGCAGCTCGCGCTCGAGCGCGAGGGGATCGAGATCGAGCTCGCGAGCCAGCAGGCCGCGGCTGCGCCCAAGGCCTAGACGACGGCCCTACACGCCGTGCGCGAGCCGCTCGGCGAGCGCTTCCGGGAGTCCCGCCTCGCGAATCTCGGCCTGGGTCTGCTCGACCGCGTAGGGGACACGGCGGAAGACCGCGCGGCGTGTGTCGAGCTCGAGGAGGAGCCAGGCCGCGCGCGGATCGCCGTCGCGAGGCTGTCCGACCGAGCCCGGGTTCAGGAGCACGCGGTCCCCGGCCAGGTCGAGCTCGGTGCCCTCGGGGGCGAGCCCCAGGAAGCGCCGTTTCCAGCCGAAGGAGAGCGCGACGTGGCTGTGCCCGACGAGGACGGCGTCCTCCTCCGTGGCCGCCAGCGCTGCGAGCGCCACGGCCGGCGAGAGGACGTACTCCCAGACCGGGTCGCGCGGGCTTGCGTGGTAGAGGCCGACGCCTGCGCGGACGGCTGAGGACGAGAGCGACTCGAGATAGGCGCGCGCCTCCGGCTCGAGGACCCCGTCGGTCCAGCGTGCGCTCACCGCGGCTTCGGGAGAGAACACGTCCAGGTCGATGCGACCGAGGACGCCGAGGTCGTGGTTTCCTATCAGGCAGACGTCCGCCCGCTCGCGTACGAGAGAGCAGCACTCGTTCGGGCGCGGCCCGTAGCCGACGAGGTCGCCGAGGCACCAGATCTCGTCGGGCGCGTCGCGCGGAAGGGCGTCCAGCACCGCTTCCAACGCAGGCAGGTTCCCGTGAATGTCAGAGAGGACGGCGACGCGCACCGAAGACGGGCAACGTTAGCGAAAGCCGCCGCCGTCCTCGCGCTCGGCGTGGTCTGGATCGTCTCCGGGGCCCTGCTGTGGCGGACCGAGGTGCCGCGGGGGCTCCAGCTTCCGCGCCTCGACCCGCAGGACTACTTCCCTGCGGACGCCCTGGAGCGAATCGGCGACTTCCGACGGGTCTCGCGCATCCTCTTCCTCGCTTCGCTGGCTGTCGAGATCGCCGTGCTCGCCGTTCTCGTTTGGAAGGCCGGCTGGCTCGCCGAACGGCTTGCCGAGCTGGGGCGGGGACGCATCCGCACCGGCGTCCTCGTCGGGACCACGGTCGCGCTCGCGCTCTGGCTCGCCGTCCTCCCCCTGGCCGCGGCCTCGCACTGGTGGCGGCGGCGCTACGACCTCTCCGAGCAGGGCTACGGCGGCTGGTTCCGCGACGTGGCGGTCTCGCTCGGCGTCCAGGCCGTGCTGGTGGCGATCGCCGTCGCGGGCGCGATGTGGCTCGCGGGGAAGCTCGGCGCCAAGTGGTGGCTCGCCGGAGCTCCGGCGCTCGTCGCCGTCGCCGTCCTTTTCGTCCTCGTGCAGCCGCTCGTCGTGCAGCCTCTCTTCAACCGGTTCGAGGCGCTCGCGGACCGCAAGCTCGCCGGCCGCATCACCGAGCTCGCCCGTTCCCAGGGCGTCGAGGTGGACAGGGTGCTCGTCGCCGACGCGAGCCGACGGACGACGACCGCCAACGCCTACGTCGCGGGGATCGGTCCGACCAAGCGGGTCGTCCTCTACGACACCATGCTCGACGGCCGCTTCACCGACGGGGAGATCCTCTCCGTCTCGGCCCACGAGCTCGCGCACGTGGACAAAAGCCACCTCTGGAAGGGCCTGGCCTGGTTCGCGCTCCTCGCCGTCCCGGGCGTCTTTCTCCTGGCCTGGGTGACCGGGCGGGACGGGAGCCTGGCCGAGCCGCGCCTCGTTCCCCTCGGCCTGGCGGTCGCCTTCGCGTTCGTCCTTCTCACGCAGCCCTTCCAGAACCTCCTCTCCCGCCGCTACGAGGCAGAGGCGGACTGGCTCGCCCTCACGGCCACGCGCGACCCGGAGAGCGCGATCGCGCTCGACCGCCGGCTGGTGCTCACTTCGCTCGGCGATCCCGATCCGCCCGCCTGGGTCACCTACTGGCTCGGCACGCACCCGCCCGCCCTGGAGCGGATTGCGATGGCAGTCGAGTTCAGGAGCCGGGAGGCTGCTCGGGCAGGTTCCTGATCCCCTCGCGCGTCGACCACTTCGACCAGCTGTCGTTCATCGCGTCGAGCAGCTCGCGCATGAAACGGGGAGACATGTTGACGCGGCTGACGACGACGCCGGGCACGTCGCCCTCGTCGACCTCGTGGTCGATCCGCGCGAACGTCAGCGTGAACTCGTAGTCCGAGAAGGAAACGTTGGCGAAGTTGGCGTAGACGCCCGCGAGGTTGTCCGGATCCAGATGGATGTTGAGCTGTCGCTCGCGGGACTCCTCGTCCACGGCCCTACGATATACCCGCATGGGCGTACGTGAACGGACCGCGACGGCTCTCGAACGGCTCGAGCAGGAGCTGTCCCGGGCTGCGGGCGCGGAGGTTCGTCTCGAGCGTCCGGGCAAGCCGGAGCACGGGGACTACGCGACCAACATCGCGCTCCAGCTAGCCGCCGTGCGGCGGCGCGCTCCCATGGAGATCGCCGCTGAGCTCCGCGACGTCGCCGCCGCCCTACCCGGTGTCGAGGACGCCGCAGTCGCCCCGCCCGGGTTCGTCAACCTGCGCATGAGCCCCGCCTGGTTCGGCGAGGCTCTCGACGAGATCGGCGACGACTACGGCGCGGGATCAGCGGAGAGCCGCGAGCGCGTCCAGGTCGAGCTCGTGTCGGCCAATCCCACCGGCCCCCTCACGGTCGGCTCGGGACGGAACGGTGCGTACGGGGACGCAGTCGCGCGCCTGCTCGAGTTTGCCGGCCACGAGGTCTCGCGCGAGCACTACGTCAACGACGTCGGCGGCCAGACGGACCTCTTCAGGGCATCTGTGGCCGCACGCGCCCGCGGGGAGGATCCCCCCGAGGGCGGCTATCTCGGAGGGTACGTCCAGGAGCTCGCCGACGGCGGAGGGGACCCGGTCGAGCGCATGCTCGCGCGCATCCAGGAGACGCTGGCGCGCTTCCGCGTCCACGTCGACGACTGGGTGCGGGAGAGCGAGCTGGAGAGCGAGATCGGGGACGCCCTCGCGGAGCTCGACGGGCACACGTTCGAGGCGGACGGCGCGCTGTGGTTGCGGACGACGTCCTTCGGCGACGACAAGGACCGCGTCCTGCTGCGCGCGGACGGCCGCCCGACGTACCTGGCCCGCGACGCCGCGCACACGCGCTGGAAGTACGGGCGCGGGTTCGACAGGCTCATCTACGTGCTCGGCTCCGACCACCACGGGTACGTCGTCCGCCTCAAGGCGCTCGCCGCGGCGTCCGGACACGAGCTGGGCTCCGTCGAGGTCCTCCTGTACCAGCTCGTCCACCTCACGGAGGGCGGCGAGGCGCGCAAGGTCTCGAAGCGGCGCGGCGACGTCGTCCTCTTGGAGGAGCTCATGGACGAGATCGGGGTCGACGCCGCCCGCTGGTACCTCGTCAAGAGCGGGCACGAGCAGACGATCGACATCGACGTCGACCTCGCCCGCGAGCGGAGCGAGAAGAACCCCGTCTACTACGTTCAGTATGCGCACGCCCGTATCGCCGGGATCCTGAGGAACGCCGGGGAGGCGGAAGCCTCGGCGGGCCCGCCCGGTGAGCTCGCCCACGAGGAGCGCGAGCTCGTCAAGCGTCTGCTCGAGTTTCCGGCGCTCGTCGCGGAGGCGACCGAGCGGCGCGGGCCGCACGCGCTCCCCACGTACGCGATCCGGGTCGCGGACGACTTCCACCGCTTCTACCACCATCACCGCGTGCTCGGGAGCGACGCCCAGGCCTTCCGGCTCGCTCTCTGTCGCGCGACGCGTGCAGTGATCGCGCGCTCGCTCGAGCTCGTCGGCGTCGAGGCGCCCGAGCGCATGTGAGGAGCGGGAGGGCTCTAGCTTCCCGCCCCGTTCCCGGGGCCGCCGCGGGCCTCGCTCCGGGGCCACATCGGCCAACTTACCCCCTCGAAACTCACCCGGCCTGCCGTCGCTGGGCTTCGCCGACGCGATGACGAGTGCTCTCGAAGTAGACCTCCCGCCAGCCGAGGCCACCCTCGGCGACCTTCACCATCAAGTGCGTGTGGAACTTCCAAAGGAAGGCGGGCAAGAAGATCTCGTTCCACTCCTGGTCCGTGACGTCCGAAGGACGGCACTCGACAGCCATCCGCTCCGCGTCCGTGCCGAGCTGACTGTAAAGCGCGGCGGCGACGCGCTCAGCCGCGGCGTCGATCTCCGTATCGACACGATCAATGAGGCGGCGGGTGTGATCGCTCACGAGACCCCTTTCTTCGGATCACGATAGACGGAGAGGAAGA